>WQZG01000065.1 GCA_009780855.1 Treponema sp. | reverse complement strand
TTAAATTATTTGACAATTAGGTCATTATATTGGTTAATTCGTTAAAAAAATCGTTATGTAAATGAAATTGATTTATTAGAATACGGAATCATTCACAAATGATAAATTAGACAATCTGGTTAACCGCGTTCCTGGACGATATTGTAAAAACGGGAGCCGATATTCTGACCGGGTGGAATTTCCTGGATTTTGATTATCAGCATTTGGCGCAGCGGTACGCTTTTTATCATATACCGTTTATGCTGGGGCGATCGCCGGAAGAAGCCAAATTTTTTCCGGCGGCGTCAGGGAGCCGGGGATCTGCGGCGGCTCTGGTTCCGGGCAGACAGGTAATAGACGCGCTGCGGGTTGTAAGGTCCGGACCAACAAGGCTTCCCAATTATACGCTGGAAACCGCTGCCCGGACATTTTTGGGCGGCGGCAAAACCGTTAATGCTTCCGGCGAAAAAAAAATTGAGGAACTGGAAAAGTTATACGAAGATGATCCGGTAACGTTCGGTAATTATTGTAAAAGAGACGCAGAACTGGTTCTTGAGATTCTGGATAAAACCGGATTACTGCGGCTGACTATCGAAAGGGCGTCATTAACGGGCGTGTCCCTGGACAAAGCATGGACCAGCGTGGTCAGCTTTGAGCGTGTTTACGGCCTGGAACTGGAATCAAAAAAAATCGCCCCCCCGGCAGCCGCAAGGGAACGCAGGGTAAGCGGCGCTTCCGGCGGGACTGTTCTCGAACCTATGCCGGGTTTGTTTAATAATGTCGGAGTTTTTGATTTCCGCAGCCTTTATCCTACCATAATGAGGACTTTTAATATTGATCCATTGGCTCACGAGCGAGCCATAGCACACGAGCGTGCTATAGCTCACGAGCGAGCCATTATCCGCGGGGAGGCCGAATCAACAATTACTGCTCCAAACGGCGCGGTTTTTTCGCGGGAGAAGGGAATACTTCCGCAGTTAATCGCCTCTTATTTTGAGGCCAGGCGCAGGGCTTTGGCTTCCGGGGACGAAGGGGCAAGCCACGTCTATAAAATTTTAATGAATTGTTTTTACGGCGTACTGGGTACTTCTTCCTGCCGCTACGGCAGAACCGAACTGGCCGGCGCCATAACTTCCTTTGCAAAAAAATGGCTTTATTTTTCAAGGGACTGGTTTAACTCAAAAGGCTTTAAGGTTTTATACGGCGATACAGACTCGCTTTTTGCCGAATCCGGTTTGGCCGATACAGCGTCTTTTGCGCAATTCAGCGAATGGGGCGGCAGGCTCGCCGGCGAATTAAATCAGTTAATCAGGGAAACAGTTCTAAAAGAATACGGCCTGGAATCGTATATTGAGCTCAGGTTTGAAAAACCATACAGGCGCTTTCTGATCCCGCCCCTGCGTAACTTCGCTAAGGGGGACAGCGGCGGGGCAAACAGGGGCAGGGCAAAAGGGTATGGCGGCTGGATTCTGGATTCCGGAGATAATCTGACTGCGGAAGTAAAAGGTATGGAAGCGGTCCGCAGTGATTCCACTCCGCTGGCAAGACGAATTCAGATGGAAATACTGGAACAGGTATTCCGGGGAGAAGGTCCAAAAGAAATAAAATCATATGTATCCGGTATTTTAAAAAAACTTTACAAAGGTTCACTGGACGGAGAGCTTGTATACAGAAAAAGATTGTCGCGGACTCCGGAGGAATACACTTCCTCTACCCCGCCCCAGGTAAAAGCAGCCAGGGCCCTGGGATGGAAAAACCGCAGGGGTATGGTTGAATATGTCTGGACCATTGCGGGGCCGGAGCCTGTATCTCTGCCGCACGGCCGGCTGGATTACGAACATTATGCAGAAACCCAGATTTTTTCGGTTGCGGGATCAATCGCCGCAGCAGCCGGATGGGATCCCGGAATTTTTCCGGCCAAAAGCGGCCGAGGTTATCTCGGAGATTTCCACAGCGACGGCCAAATGGAACTGGAATTAAATTAAAATTCAGAATATATTAATAGCACAATGGTTATTTAATGTGACTTATTAAAAGATTATTTGACAATCAAAGATTTTATGTGGTAAAGTTTAGTTTATAGCCGAAAATAGTAGTTAGGGAGTAATCCGTGGCTGTAGTCCATGAATATAAACGACTCGAGAACAGTCTGGTACAAAAAGTAAAGAACAGCGCTTCCGGCCTGGGCAAAGGCATTGCAGCCTTCTTCAGAGCCTTTGGCAGACTTATTACACGCCGTTACACCATAGTATTGGTGCCTCATTCAGAAAAAAAAGTCTATAATCTCCATATTACCGTTTTTACGGTAATATTGGTCTTCCTGGTCCTGGCAGGCGCGCTGGGCGGATTCTTCTGGTACGGCGCTACATTCAACGCCGCCAGGGGCAGTTATGTGGCCAAAGATACCCGTTTAAAAGATACCCAGGCAAGTCTGGACAAGATGCGGGACGAAGTAACCCAGCTCCTGCAGGAAGCCAGACGTTTCGAACCAGCGCTTACCAGTACAATTTCCCTGCTGGGAATTGATGTCAAAGGTACAAGTACCGCGGGTACGGCCTCCTCCGGCGATCTTTCATCGTTTCTGGGGCTATACGACATTCCGGACGGCAGTCTAAAAGAAGTAGAAGACCTCAAACGCCTTAGGGATTACCTTGCGGCGGCTACCGAACCAATACAGGAAATCGGAACGCTGCTGGATTCCCAGAGTGCGCTTTTGACAGAAATACCGAGCATTTGGCCCATAAAGGGCGGTATCGGCCATATTTCCACATACTTTGGCCAGACCGAAAACCCGTTTACAGGCCAGTATTACATCCACAAGGGAATTGATCTTTCAACCTACCGCCAGGGAGACCCGATAATCGCCACGGCCGACGGCCAGGTAGTTTCGGTAGATTTCGACCAGGGCGGATTCGGCAACAATGTAATCATACGGCACAAGCACGGATTCTATACCAGGTACGGCCACATGCTTTCTTTCCGCGTCAAGGTAGGTCAGAAGGTACAGCAGGGCGATATTATCGGCTATATAGGCAATACAGGTCTGTCGACCGGACCTCACCTTCATTATGAAGTTCACATAGGATCGGACGTCGTGGATCCGTACAAATATCTGAATATCCGTTCCACCATAGCCAAAACAGGCAGCCGTTAGGTAAGCATGGCCTCTGCAAGGCATAACGATTTCTCCATAAATACAATTATCGGTCCGGGCGTCAATGTTTACGGCAGCGTTGAATGCCCAGGATTTACCAGGGTGGACGGCAACATTCAGGGAGACTTAAAGGCCAAAGGCCAGGTAGTTGTAGGTGAAAAAGCCCGGATGAAGAGTAACGTAAGCGGCACATCCATAACCATAGGCGGAGTGGTGATCGGCAATGTTCTGGCAAGCGAGGGAATTGTAATTCTGTCCACCGGCCTTGTACGCGGAGATATTATAACGCGGCGCATCCAGGCAGATGAGGGCTGTTTTATACACGGTAAAGTCAAAGTATGCAGAACTGAAGAAGCCTGGGACAAGGCTGTTTCCGAACACCGCGACATGCAGGCATTCGCCAAAAATCATGGGTAGGGTTGATTTTAATCAGGGAATCGAAAACGCCCTGAACCCGGGAACAGGAAACTTAAAGTCCGAAAAAGGCAGGGCAAAAAAAGGCGGCCTGCGCGAGATCAGGCGGGACGCTTTTTCGAAAGTTCTTGAACATTCGATCCTGCAGACCGAAGACCTTGGCCCGCTGCCGCCGGCAGAAGTCTCCGATGAAGCGCTGGAAAATCTGCTGGATACGGTACGCGGCGCCGGTGACAGCCTCAAACGCCAGCCCCTGCCCCAGCAAATGCTGGACTATAAAAAAGCCGTGCGGAATTTTCTTCATTATGTGGTGGAAAACAGTTTCGAAGTAGAGCAGTTCCAGGGCATAAAAAGAAAAGTGTATGTCCGCGGCGAAAAAAGATGGGACGCGAAAATTCACCATCAGATAAAGGTGGTTGATCAGAAGCTGGAAGAACTGGCTTCCGGAATTCTTTTAAAACAAATAAACGAACTGGACCTAAAAACAAGGCTGGAAGAAATAACCGGTCTTTTGGTAGACTTGAAAGTGACCGGAAAAATCACACAGGATTAACGTTAGAACAATGAGCGATATGGATAATTACGAAGAACTGGCAGACGATGAGATTTCCGCGCTGGAAGACAGCCCGGCGGATGAAATAGCGTCTTCCTCCGTCATTACCGGCGAAAGCGCGGAAGCCATAGCGCCCGGCACGCCGGTCTACCGTCTGCGGCTCCTGTATTCCAACGAAACTTTTTTTGCCGTTTGGCACGGCGAAACTCTGGAAAGCGGCGGAATGGTTCTGGTTCCTACCCGCTACGGCAGGGACCTCGCGCAGATAATCGGTTCGGTTACCAAACACGGCCAGCCGCTTTCGGAAATTGCGCTTATCGAGAGACCTGCTTCCCCGGACGATCTGGAAAAAACCGAAATGCACAGGGAACAGGAAAAACAGGCTTTCTCGGTCTGCAGGCAAAAAATCGAAGAACACAAACTGGAAATGAAACTTGTCTCTGTTCATTATTTGCTGGAAGAACCCAAGATCCTTTTCTTTTTCACCGCGGAAAACAGGGTTGACTTTAGGGATTTAGTCAAGGATTTGGTCGGCATTTTTAAATCCAGGATCGAATTGCGCCAGATTGGCGTAAGGGACGAGTCACGGGTTACCGGCGGCCTTGGCGTCTGCGGCCGCTGCTACTGCTGCCACGCCGTATCCGACAAGCTCAAACCTGTTTCCATAAAAATGGCCAAAGACCAGAACCTTTCGCTCAACTCGATAAAAATCTCCGGCCCCTGCGGCCGTTTATTATGCTGCCTGGCTTACGAACATCTTTTTTACAGCGAACAGCGCAGGTTAATTCCGCAGGAAGGCTGCAAAATCACCTGGGACGGGTCAATGTGGAAAGTAATTGAAGTAAATGTGGTCCTGGGAAAAATAAAAATGGCCGCGGAAGACGGCCGCATAATCCAGTTCAGCGCGTCCGCGTTTGAAAAAAACGAAGGCCGCTGGGCAGTCAAAGCCGGAACCCAGGCATAAATTTTTTAAAAGAATTTTTTTTAAGGAATTTTTTAAAAAAATTTTAAAAAATTATCTTACCGTCTTGGCGATATCGCAGATTCTGCGGGCCATTTTGTTCAGCGGAACCTGTTCCATTACATGGCCCATTTCATAAGCAACACGGGGCATGCCGTAAACAACGGAGCTCGCTTCATCCTGGCCGACTGTAATCCCGCCTTCCTTGTAAATTGTGCCAAGATGCTGGGCGCCGTCTTTACCCATACCGGTCATAATTACTCCAAGGGCATGGTTCTGGTAAGCGACTGCAACAGAAGCAAAAAGCACATCAGCCGAAGGCCGGTGTCCGGAAACCTGCGGGGCATCGCTTAGGCGGACTGAAACTCCGCCGACTTTTCTCTCCGCTTCAAGATGCATGTTTCCGTGAGCGATAAGGATGCGGCCGGGCGTTACCATGTCGCCGTCTTCGGCTTCTTTGACATCTAACGGGCAAATACGGTCAAGACTCCTGGCAAATTCTGCGGTAAATCCGGGGGGCATATGCTGGACAACAAGAATGGGCACTGTAAGATCCTTGTCCAGACTGGAAAATACCACCCGCAGCGCGTCGGGGCCGCCCGTCGAGATTCCGATTGCGATTACTTCGGTTTTGCCGGGTTTTCTGATTTGGGCGGGAGGCGCGGCGGGAGTTACCGGATGGCCCGCGTTCATTTTAAAATGCGCAAGGATGTCGGATGACGGATGGGTGTCAGATGACGGATGTTCAGTTTTCTTTTGAGTATCTACGGGAGGGAAAATATCCCTGCCAAGAGATCGCCGGTAAGAACCGCCGTAACCCAAAAGCATACTGACCAGGGCGTCTTTTACGGTATGAATGTCTTCGGACACGGATCCGGAAGGTTTCTGGATAAAATCGCTGGCGCCCAGGGAAAGGGCTTCCATGGTAATTTCGGCGCCCCTGGCGGCAATGGAAGACAGAATTATTACAGGTATCTTTATTCCCTGCTTTTTGCGCTCCTTAAGGAACTCAATGCCGTTCATCTCCGGCATTTCCAAATCCAGGACTATTACATCGGGATTTACACGCGGAATTTTTTGAAGCGCAAACAAGCCGTTCATTGCCTTGTCGGCAACCGTAAGTCCGGGAGTATCTTCAATCATTCTGCCAATCAAATTCCGCATAAGCGCGGAATCATCGACAATCAATACAGAAATCTCGTCAGACACGGTTTTCCTCCCCGATGTTTATAATGATTTCCGGTAAAATGTAGCCCACTGAGTTTTTACAAATTCAAATTTGGTATCCATACCAAAAAGAGATTCAGAATGTCCGATAAAAAGAAAAGACTTGGCAGACATGGAATTCCAGAACCTGTTTATAACGGCGTTCTGGGCGGCCTCGTCAAAATAGATAATAACGTTCCGGCAGAACACTATGTCCTGGTTCCGCAGCCCGGATTCATTGTTGAGGTTATGGTAGTCAAACCGGATTTTAGACATAAGCTGCTGGTGGACTTTATAACCGCCTTCTACCTTGTCAAAATATTTTTTTAAATAAGGATCGGGGATTCCGACGATGCGGCTGTCGCTATAGAAGCCTTCTTTGGCGCTCATAAGGCATTTAAGGCTTAAATCACTGGCTATAATCTCAAATTTCCACAGCGGAGGGAGAATTTCGCTTAAAAGCATGGCAATGGTATAGGGTTCTTCTCCGGTAGAACAGCCGGCGCTCCAGATTCTTATGGTTTTCTCGCCGCCGGACTTTATTTTTATCAATTCCGGAATCACATAATGTTCCAGTGCGTCAAAATGGGCCTGGTTCCGGAAGAAACGGGTAAGATTGGTGGTAATGGAATCCAAAAAATTTTTAAGTTCGCCCTGATCGCCGGATATGGTGTTAAAATAGGTTTTTACCGAACTTATATTTTTTTCCCTTAATCTTTCCTTAAGCCGGCTTTCAAGTATTGATCTGTTTGTAGAAGTAAAATGTATACCGCTTTCCCTGTAGATCAATGTACGGTATTGTTCAAAATCTGAGTCAGAGAAAAAAACAGCATCTGCCATAAGATTATATTATGAAGCCAGCCACTCCCTGTCAATGGCATGTCAAGTAATTGTCCGGATTAACTTATTGATCAAACACCGCAAAGCAGGGATAATGTTTTTACATGAACAAGTTTATTTTTGTCTCCGGGGGAGTCTGCTCTAGCCTAGGGAAAGGAGTTGCCGCTTCTTCCATGGCCGCGCTGCTGGAAAGCAGGGGATTGAATGTCCGTATGGTAAAATGCGATCCATACATCAATGTAAACGCGGGAACAATGAGCCCCTATACACACGGAGAAGTTTATGTAACAGATGACGGAGCCGAGACCGACCTGGACCTGGGCAATTACGCCAGGTTTACCAGCGTTCCGCTGTCCCGCGCTAATTCGATTACTACCGGCCAGGTCTACGAATCGGTAATACGCAAGGAACGCGAAGGCCGTTATCTTGGCCGCTGCGTCCAGGTTATTCCGCATATTACTGACGAAATAAAAGCCCGAATTCAGGCCGTTATCGACGGAGCGCCGGACAACGATATTGTAATCGTGGAAATAGGCGGAACAGTCGGTGACATTGAATGTATTCCGTTCCTGGAAGCCGCCCGCCAGTTGATCATGGAATCGGGAAGGACCAACGCGATTTCGGTGCACCTTACACTTATCCCAATTGTCGCGGAAGGAGAGCTCAAAACCAAACCGACACAGCATTCGGTAAAGGCCATGCAGGAAATGGGAATTCAGCCGGATGTCCTGATCTGCAGGGCGCCGGTTCTCCTTGATGAGGCGACACGGCGCAAGATCGCGCTCTTTACCAATATAGACAACGACGCGGTTTTTACCTGCCGCGATATAGACGACACAATTTACGAAATTCCGCAGATGTTTTACGAACAAAAACTGGACCAGGTAGTGCTTAAAAAACTGGGCATTGAAGCAAGGCACGCGGAGCTGGCACAGTGGCATTCTGTAATGGAAAGGTTTAAGTCGCGCAAGGGTACTGTAAAAATCGGGGTCGTAGGAAAATACATGGATCTCCATGACGCCTATAAATCTGTTTACGAGGCCTTTTTCCACGCGGGGCTTGAATGCGGAGTAGAAGTCGAACTGGTTAAAATTGATTCGTCGCGTCTGGAAGAAGAACAGCCGGACCAGGTAATGGCAGCGGCGGCAGCCTCGTCTGCAGCCTCGTCTGCTGCATCCGCAGCGGACGGCAACGAAGGCATAAACGGAATTCTGGTGCCGGGAGGGTTTGGTCCGCGCGGCATAGCAGGAATGGTTAATGCCGCGGCCTGGGCAAGAAAAAACAAAATACCCTTCCTGGGCATTAGTCTGGGAATGCATGTCATGACGATTGACTGGGCAAGGAATGTACTTGGCTGGGAAACCGCCGACTCCACCGAATTCAACCCGGATACCAAATACCCGGTAGTAAGCCTGATCGCCGAACAGACCGATGTAAAAAATTACAGCGGCACCATCCGCCTTGGCAAGGGAGTATCGGTCGCGGAACCGGATACCCTTCTGTTAAAAGCTTACGGAGAAAAAACCATTACAGAAAGGCACCGGCACCGTTTTGAATTTTCAAATATGTACAGAAAAGAAATGAAAGATTCCGGCCTTGTACTGTCAGGTTTCTCGGCGGACGGCAGTCTGGTAGACTGCATCGAATGGCCGCGGTCCGGAGAATTCGGCCATCCCTGGGGCGTAGGAGCAATGTTCCATCCCGAATTTAAATCCAGGCCGACGGCTGCCGCTCCCCTGTTCAGGGATTTTATAGCTGCGGCAAAATCCAACAAGGGTCTGTAATGAAAACCCGGCGGATAATTATTCCGGCAATATTTATTGTTTCCGCCTTTTTATCCGCTGCCTGTTCTTTCGATTACGGCAATACCAAAGCCGGCAGCGACAAGCCCGATATTGTAATGCGGGATTTGGAATATGTCCGCGTAAGGGGCGGAGATCCCCTGGTGCAGTTCAAAGCGGACTACGCGGAACGCTACGAAGAAAAAAAAATGATGAATCTGCAGGATTTTTCGTTTGAACAGTTTGAAAACCACGGCAGTCAAATCAACGCAACCGGCAGTGCCGGCAATGCATCTGTCGAAACGGATTCGGGAAATCTGGAGCTTGGCGGCGGGGTTAAAATAGCCGTAGAATCCGAAGATATAACCATAGAAACAAACTCCCTCCAATGGAAAGACAAAGAAAAAATCCTTACCGCTCCTGATGAAGGCCGGGTGGATATACAGAAGTCCGACGGAACCAGTTTTACAGGCTCAGGTTTTTCCGCAAACGCAAGGGAAAAAACCTGGGTTTTTAATTCCGGCGCAGAAGGTTCCTATTACGATGACAACAACGGGAATGCATCGCCAGATGTCACTTCTGCACCTGACGAAACAACCGCCGCGGATGAAACTGCAGCCGCGCCTGACGAAACAACCGCTCCTGATGCCGCGCCCGATGAAATCACTGCCCCCGATAACGCAGCAGCGCCGGATAACATTGTCGCGCCTGTTACCAGTGAGGCTGCCGATTGAAAAAAATCCCCGCGCTGATATTTTTTATTTTTTTGCTTACAGGTGCAGCTTTTTGTGACACCTTTACCTTTAGGGCAGATCAGATGTCAGGGAGCAAAGCATCCGGAAAAGAAATCACCGTACTTGTAGGCAATGCGGAAGTCCGATCTGACAAGCTCCTGTTAAGGGCCGACCGTATAGAAATCCAGGGCGCGGACAACCAGTTTATTGACTGCATAGGAAATGTCCGCGGAGCCGAGGAAGAAAAAAATATTATTTTCGAGACTGACCGCCTGCGTTACGACAGAAAACTCAAAATAGCCCGTCTTGAAGGTAACTCAACTCTGGAAGACCGCGATAATGCGATTGTGGTAAAAGGACGGTTCATCGAGTACGATGATACCGCGGAGGTTACGGTTTTCCAGATTTCGGTAAGACTGTTCAAGGATAATATGGTCTGCCGCGCCGAATACGCGGTTTACCGCAGGATTGAAAAAATCCTGACCCTTACCGGGTTTCCTGTTGTTTATAAAAAAGACGATGAGTTCCGGGCTGACAGGATCCGGGTTGATCTGGACACCGACGATGTTTCCATGGAAGGGGACGTCAGCGGTTCAATAAAGAACTAAAGCCGGCGGACATGAGTGATTCAAATAACAATAATATAAACAACAGTAATGTTGTCCATGTCCTGGGAGTAACAGGTCTCCATAAACGTTTTGGTCTCAAAGAAGTTGTGCGCGGAGTTAACTTTACCATGCGCAACGGTGAAGTTGCCGGATTGCTCGGCCCCAACGGCGCGGGAAAGACAACAATCTTTTACATGATAGTCGGCTTCTATAAACCTACCCGCGGCACTGTAGCCATGGACAGCATAGACATTACCGACAAACCAATGTACCGCCGCGCACGCCAGGGCATTGCCTATCTGCCGCAGGAGGCTTCGATTTTCCGCAAGCTGACTGTGGAGCAGAATATCATGGCCATTCTGCAGAGCCGCAAAGACATAACCAGGGCAGAAAAAAAAGAAAAACTTGACGCGCTCCTGGAAGAATTTGATATAACAAGGATCCGCAGACAGCTGGGTTTTACACTGTCAGGCGGGGAGCGCCGCCGCACCGAGATTGCCAGAGCCCTGGCCACCGAACCAAAATTTCTCCTGCTGGACGAACCATTCGCCGGCATAGACCCGATCGCAGTAAACCAGATAAAAACCATAGTACGGCGCCTGGCGGAAAAAGGAATCGGCATCCTTATTACCGATCACAATGTCCGCGATACTCTGGAGATAACCACAGAAGCCTTCATCATCAACGAAGGTACAATTGTAGCCCAGGGCGGACGCGATGAAATCCTGTCCAACGAAATGGTCCGCGAGATCTACCTGGGCAGTGAGTTCAGGATGTAAATATTCCAGGATCGTGACTTGTTTTATTATTGGATATATGTTAAAATATCTCCGTAATGCGGAAAAAAATTTTAAAAAATATTTATTTCAATTTGACAAATCCTCAAACCTGTAGTATCCTCTCTCTCTCTCTCTCTCTCTCTCTCTCTCTCTAATACTCACCTGATCAAATTTTGGAGATTTTTTTATCCTCACACTTCGCTGACAGTTAGGCAGCGGTATACCCGGAGCGGAAATTTACAAGGAGCAAATATGAAAAGTAATTATAGGTTTTTTGGATTTATTTTGTTTAGTATACTGACAATATTATTTTTAAGCTGTACATCTACAAAAATGTATTATTATGAGACTAATAATACAACATCTTCTGATGAGTATTGCATTATTGGACTTATTGATAATTACGGAGGAGGGTTATCTATAAACACCATAGATGGTAAAGAAGTAAAAATGGGAGGAGCCCTTACCGCGAATAAATCATTTGTAATTAAAACTGGCTATCATAAAATAAATTTGAGATTTGAAAGCGCAAATGGTTCAGGTTATATGTATTCAAATGATTTAGTTATTGAAGGTAATTTTTCAGCTGGAATTGTTTATTTGGTAAATCCAATTCGTGACGGTTCAAATTTATATTTAAAAGTGTATGAAGGTGATAAACTTGATAATTATAATTTGAGTAATATGGATATAAACCATTTTACTGCAATATACAAAAACATTTTGGCAGAAAAGAACAAATAAAAAAATTGAATTTAACGTCGTTAGGCGAAATAACGAGAACGCAAAGATGACTGTCACCAGTTAAAAGGAGATCAAGGTGAAAAAAAGGACGAAAGCTATCGGGATTGTTTTGTTGGCAATGACGTTCGTAACCGCCATGTCCTGCGGAAATTCCTCTACAGGAGATCCGTCCAGCCCAAGTGACCCCTACGACTCAAGTCTCCCTACGCTGACATATACGGGGAGTACCTTATCAGACGGGAAAGTTGGACAATCCTATTCGGTCAGTATCGGAACCGCCGATCTGCCTGAAAATGCTGAGCCGGTAAGTATTAGCTATGCTCTTACCTCAGGCAGCCTGCCCGCGGGCTTAACGCTTTCATCCGGGGGTCTGTTGAGCGGAACCCCCACAAGCGCTGGTACAAAATCATTTACAGTACGGGCCAGCGCGGAGGGCTGTAACAGTAAAAGTGCATCGTTCACTTTGAAAATAGCGGCGAGTGACAGTAGTGGAGGAGGGGGGACGCCAAATATAGCCTTTTCAGTGGGAACTGGATTACGGAGTGAGTATTTGTACAATGATAGTGGATTCTTTGACGGCAGCAGAGTTTATTATGATCTGATTGTCTACGATGCGGCTGGTATGGATTCGATTACAATTAATGAAGATATTTCCGGAGCGCCTAACGGTTTTTCAAACTCAAGAAACCAGACACGGGTTATACCAATTACGGGTCCGGGAATCTACCATATATCTCAGGAAATAAGGAACAGTCTTATATATACCGATAAGTACACATTTCAATATAGAGTCAACGCTTATGGCAAGAGTTATTCAACTAATTATACGGGCGCTTATTACTCCTATAATGGTTTATGGAGCCACTACTTCGCATTTAAATCCCCAGCACTGGAGTATAAAGCTTTCTCTTTGCCTGACGGGATAGAGGACAAGTACTATGCAGTTGACATTGGAACCGCAAAGTTTTTGGGGGGAGGAGCGGCCAATATCAGTTATAGGATTTTGTCAGGCAGTTTGCCCGCAGGTTTCTCGCTTTCAGCCAGCGGCTTTTTGAGCGGGACTTCATCTTTTGCTTCCGCAGGCACGAAAAGATTCAGTGTAGAAGCCAGCGCTAATGGATATAACAGCGTTCTGGCGGACTTCACCCTGTCTATCCTTCCCCAGCCAACTCTTCCAGCCAGCAAAATTAGCGGAGGGCTTGGTTATAGTTTGGCGATAGACTCTGGTTCTGACTTATGGACCTGGGGCGGTAATTATTATGGTCAGCTTGGTAACGGAACTACATCTGACCATTCTTTTCCCCTGTTGACAAAAGGCGCGATGAAATACAAAGAAGTTGCGGCAGGGACTGAACATACCCTGGCAATTGACTCTGATGGCAATTTATGGGCATGGGGATCCAATTACCAGACTCAGCTTGGCGGTTGGGCTTTCCCCGAAGGTTCCAGCACTCCCATTAAGATAAAAGATGGTGCAAAATTTAACACTGTGGCGGCAGGATACGACCATAATTTATTAATAGACTGTGACGGCTATTTATGGGCTTTTGGAGGTAATGGAGCAGGTCAGCTTGGAGATGGGACTACGACCACTCGTAACTCTCTTGTACAGATTAAAGCCGGATCAAAATTTACCGCAGTAGCGGCAGGGTATGGTTATAGTTTGGCGGTTGATTCTGATGGTAATTTATGGGCCTGGGGTTACAATGGAGATGGAAGACTTGGAGACGGGACCACGACCACTCGTAACTCTCCTGTACAGATTAAAGCCGGAACAAAATTTATCGCTATCGCCGCAGGTTATTATCATAGTTTAGCTATAGACTCAGTCGGTAATTTATGGGCCTGGGGAACTAATAGTGAAGGTAAACTAGGTGACGGAACTACAATTGACCGCTATTCCCCTGTACAGATAAAAACCGGAACAAAGTTTACCTCAGTCGCGGCGGGACAAAGGCATAGTCTAGCATTAGACTCTGACGGTAATTTATGGACCTGGGGTTACAATGGAGATAGTCAGTTAGGTGACGGCACTACATCTGACCGTTATTCCCCTGTACAAATAAAAGCTGGAACAAAGTTTTCTTCAATCGCGGCAGGAACTTATCATAGTCTAGCGATAGACTCCAGTGGATACTTATGGGCCTGGGGTTCCAATTCAAGTGGTCAGCTTGGAGACGGGACTACAACTAATGCATTAACTCCAATAAAGATTTTCCCGTAGAAAACGGTGCCTGATTAAAAGGTTACTGCACAGATCAAAGGAGTGTTTTATATGAAGCATTTGTTTAAACGTTTCGGGATTATCGCCCTGACGGCGGTGATGGCGTTTGCAGTTATTTCTTTGACAGGATGCGACAACGGCTCATCAGGCAGTTTTGACGGATCTTTTAATCCGGATGATCCGGTCATAAGCAGAACAATAACCGTTACCAGCAAGGCTGATTCGGGAGCCGGAAGCTTGAGGCAGGCTCTGGCGAATGCCAAAAACGGCGACCTTATTACGATAAATCTTGATGGAGATAAAACTATAAAGCTCACAAGAGGGGTTATTATTTTTGATAAAGCTATCAGCATAACTATTGAAGGAAACGGCTCAATACTGGACGGTTCCCTGATTGGCGCAGGCGGTTCCATTATCTATGATTCAGCACGGCTCTTAAGCATTGCCAATGCTGGTGCATCGATTACGATAAGAAGGCTTCACTTTGCGGGCGGCAGCGAGTACCCTACCGGCGGCACATCAACAGTTGGTGGAGGCGCAGTACTGAATAAAGGCAGCCTGGTATTGGAATCCTGTATTTTTTCACACAATGATAGCTTATCAGGCGGCGCCATATATTCAAACGGTACCTTAAGCGTTAGCTCTTGTACTTTTTATAAAACCAACAGTCCGTCTAATGGAAAAGGCTCAGCAATTTACAACGCTGGTACACTGAACATGGGCGCCTGCCTTTTTTGGATGATCAATTATAGCGATAAATATTCTACAATAATGCAATACATTGATATTGTTCATAATGCTTCTGGCAGTGTTTTTAACAACCGGGGGTTTAATATTACCGATCAGGATTCATGACTATCCTACACCGATACTGTTATCTCGGGAGGTTACTACTATACAAGAATCAATACATACAGCGGCTGGCTTTTTGCTTCTACCGATCGCAGAATAACACTTAGTCCGATTACAGATGATACAAGTTTTACGCCTAATGCAGTTTTCCCCATTCTGATACCCGAAAGCGTTTCATGGCTGCCTGCTACAGACTTTTATGGCAATGCGAGGAATTATAAAGGCGGTTTTACCACAGCAGGCGCTGTTACTTGTAATGCAGAATAAGAAACTGTGCCTGGAAACTGTGCCTGGCACCATAGGGGCCGCAAAGGTACCTGGCACCGAATTCCGCTCCATGACAGCAGCTTTGCTTTGCAATATGAATTTATAAACAGACACTAATTAGGGCAAAAAGATAAAGAATATAAGGTATACGCCTTACGGCGTAAGTAGAATAAGAATTATATTGAGCCAAAGGTTATTTTTTCGTTTACCATTGCGGCGATAATCTCTGCTGGGGTTTTATGAATACTTGCCGCATAGCTGCTTAATGTTTTTGTTGTTTCAGGATCAAATGTTATGGGCATACCATATTTACAGGAAAAAAAACCGGGCTTGCTCAAATCAGGCATTATGGTATTTTCTGTGTAATAGTTATTCAAATACTCAGCTTCTTTGTCGGTCATTTCTTTCATTGCTGGCTCCTTACATTAAAGCAAGTCTAAATACGCCTTGCGGCATTCCATAACGTGAAATACATTGATAATTTAATCATCAAGTACATTGTATAATATTTCAAGGGGCAAGCCGTTTCGATTAAGCCCGATAAGCAGGTTTATATGTTCTTCCCCCTGTAAGGTATGGCCTAAAGCTTTCGGCTTTAAGCTTAAGAGTTTTACTTCGCAAAACTCTGCCAATTAAGGGCAATATATGGTAAATTGTGATATGCTGTTTTCCATTCTCCATTCTCCATTTAATTATAAAAGGAAATTATTCAGGACTCACATCTGATAAAAATTGAAAAAGGTTTACCTAATATAGCTTTTCGGATTGCTTCGTATGGATTCGACTTTTGTTTTACTGCGGTCCCAACATATGACATGATTTGTAAATAAGCTTTCGCTCTTTTTTTTACGAAAACTCTCTAATATCGGATTTTTCCAGTATGCACTGGCTATTATCCGGTTATATTTCCAGTATGGCGCCCAGCAATCAGGTATCGCCTGTTCCATTTGGGTTATCATCATCTGGAAATTCACACCCAATTAATGAAAATCCGATTATTATCAACAAAATTACATCTACGGTTAAGGAAACGATAAAAGAAACCATAATTGAAGAATGTAAAAATATTAAAAAATAGGGGTATTTGTCTATTTTCGGGAGAATTTTTCTGGACATTGTATGCCAAAATAGAATAAAATGAGAAATGTTCGAGACAATTGAGTTCAATGAAGCAGCATTTAAACATAAAAAAACTGAAGAAGAAATCCGTTGGGTATTTTCCCACTACCTATATGATGGTCCAATTGATAATATGGAAAATAAATTTATCCGTATTGGCTTTTGTCCTGTTGGGAATTTACTGGAAATAATGTATAATGAGATTGATGAGCATACTGTGAATATTTTTCACGCTATGAATTGCCGAGCTATTTATTACCCTTTACTTAATTGTTAGGAGGAAAACAATGCCAAGAATGACTGAAGAAGAAGCATGGGCGCTTGAAGAAGAAGTAACAAGAAATCCCCCTCGTGTAGACCCTTCAAAAGCACGCCATATAACACGAATGGTAGCTCTTGATGAATTTTCTGCAAATTATCTTATGTCTGTTTCTATAGAAACGCATAAAACACCTACAGAAATAATCGGTGAAATGCTGCGAGAACGAGCCGCTGTTTCTGCAATGTAAAAACATTTTTATTTTATTCTTTTTACTTTCTATGGGGTTAACTCCCCGTGCCAGGACGGGGCACGGAGCGACCAGTAAATCGGTATAGCCATTACACCACTCTTTTTATGGTGTTACGGCCTTAAACAAAAAAAACATATCGTATTGACTCCTGTGTTATAATACTCACGATATAACAGGCTTGATTTTCCTGAGTTTTTTATTTATTTCATTAAGTGATACCAATACATTCTTAAGCTGAACACCTGCATCTGTTTCTTTTCCGTTTATCAGGTATTCAAGACTCACACCCAAATACTGGCTGAGCTTATAAGCGTCTTCCAGGGGCGGTACTATACTCTTGGTCATCCAACCGCGCATTGTTGCCAATGATATACCGCAAACCCTGGCTGCTTCCGCTTGTGTGACCATCTTCTTCCTGATCAACAGTTTCACATGGTTCCAGAATTCATCAATATCCATACATACAATATAAGTAAAATACAGGGTAATTTCAAAAATTTCTTGCAGGAAATTTTGAATTTCTTAGAAGAAATTATGTCCAACGAAATGGTCAGCGAGATTTACCTGGGCAGCGAGTTCAGGATGTAAGTATTCCTTCCCAGGGATAAAGCACGTTGTCCGCGGATTTGCGCCCGGCTGCAGAGACAAATAGACCGCCGTTTCCCGCGGCAAGCAGAGCGGAAAATTTTTTATTCAGTTTAATTTTATTCAGCTTGATTTTTTTAAAAGAAAAATTAAACGCCGCGGTGTAAATTTCGGTGCCAAGGGTACGCTGATATATCATAATGCGGCTATCCGCGTAAACCGGAATAAAATCACCGGACCTGAGGCATTCGCTGTTGTTGCGCAGCCGTATAAGGTATTTATAAAAATTCAAAACAGAATCCGGATCAATTTTTTGTGATTCATAATTAATGCGTTTATAATTGGAATTAACCGGCAGCCAAGGCTTTGCCTTGCTGAACCCGGCGTTTTCCGCGGCGCTCCACTGCATGGGCGTTCTGGCATTGTCCCTGGAAGACGCCTTAATCCATTTCCAGCGCAGGAACTTCGGGATGTGCATCTTCTTCATTAAGTTATCCAGGTTATGGCTTTCCACATCATTTAACTCATCCAGGCTTTTGTAATCAAAATTGGTCATGCCGATTTCCTGGCCCTGGTATATAAAAATTGTACCGCGCAGGGTCAGCTCAAGCATGGCAAGCATTTTGGCGCTGCGTTTATGGAGCTCCAAAGATCTGCCGCGTTTGGACTTTAGTGATCCAAAGTGACTGACAATCCGGCTTTGGTCGTGGTTCTCCAGATACACGGCGTTCCATTCAAGGCCCTGCTGCCACCGGGTAAGGACATCAAAGAGTTTTTTTGCCCGGAATTTTTTTGGTATAAATCTGGCTATACGCCGGTCAATTTCCAGATGTTCAAAATAAAAAAGCATGTCCAGTTCCCCGCGGTCCTTATCGCAGAGCAGTTTAGCCGCTTCCAAATCTACCATGACCGCCTCGCCGACGGTAAAGCAATCGCAGTGGTCCAGTACATCCCTGCGCAGTTCCCGCAGGATCCTGTGGTTCCCTTCCTGGTTAATATAATGTTCCAGGCCCTGCACCGCCATGCTTTTTTTCCCGTCTTCCAGACTGGTTTTATAAATTATATTAATTACATCACAGCGGAAACCTGCAGCGCCCTTCTCCAGCCAGAACTTCATAATTTTTTTAACTTCTTGGGTAACAGCAGGATTTTTGTAATTAAGGTCAGGCTGTTTTTTATCGAACAGATGCAGATAATATTCACCGCTCCTCTCGTCATATTCCCAAACTTCATTGCCAAAAAAACCTGTCCAGTTATTCGGCGGCTGCGGCAATGAATGGGGAGAACCTGCATTTTTGGGCGGCTGCCAGATATAATAATCCCGGTAAGGGTTCCCCGGATCGCGGCTGCTTTGGAACCAGGGATGCTCATCGCTTGTGTGGTTAATAACCAGATCCATGATAATTTTGATGTCCCTTTTTTTGGCCTGCGCAAAAAGGGCATCCATATCTGCCATTGTTCCGTATCGGGGATCAATCGAGTAATAATCGCTTATGTCGTAACCGTTATCGGCGTCCGGGGATTTGTAAACCGGAGACAGCCAGAGTATACCAACGCCCAGATCAACAAGATCGTCCAGATGCGAAATAATACCGGGAATATCGCCGATTCCGTCGCCGCGCTCCCCGTTAAGACCCTGGGTATCCTGAAAACTTCGCGGATAAATTTGATAGGCGATCCTGTCTTTCCACCAGCAGTTCTTCATGCGGAGCGGACAGGGGAATGCTGTATAATATTTTGTTTCCATCTTCCCGTAAACAGAAAGATTATTATCATTATAAGCACTCCCGCACTGGCAGCCGGTATTCCAAATCCTACTCCCTTGAGACCCCAGTTAAAGGTAACGCCCAATAGGTAACAAACCGGAACCCGCAGCAGTATGGCTGACATAATGCTGTTCATAAGGGTAAAGAAGGTATGACCGCCGCCGATCAGAAAGCCGTTAATGCAGAATACAAAGGGAATAAGCAAGAAGTCATAGGCGGAAGAATGAATATAAAGAATACCGTCTTCAATCATCATGGGATCGCTGCCAAAGAGCCTTAGTACTGGCTCCGGGAAGATCATAATCAATACAAAAAAAGTATAGGTAACACAGACCGAAAAAATCGTGCCTATCCTTGTGGCGTGAACCGCCCTGTCAACACGGCCGGCGCCGTAGTTCTGGGCGCTGATGGCTGATATCGAAGCGCTCATCGCCTGGGTAGGCATAAAGGCAAAGCTGTTGAACTTTCCGGCGGCGCCGACGCCCGCAGAAGCCGTAACCCCTCCGACTACATTCACCATGGCAGTTATAAAAGTAAAAGAAATGCTAGTAATGCTGTTCTGTATACAGGTAGGCAGGCCGATCTTGAAAATCAGCTTGAGCTGGTCGCCGTAAATTTTAAAAGACCGGAGCTTAAAATCAAACTGGAAATTATTCCTGATCATGTATTGAATACAGAGAAAAACGCTCAAAGCCTGGGAACTGACAGTGGCAAGAGCCGCGCCAAAAGCTCCCATTTTAAAAATCGCGACCAGGATCAGGTCCAGGATAACATTGGTTACGCAGGAAATCGTTATAAAGTAAAGCGGCTGTTTGGAATTGCCCATTCCCCTAAGAATCGCGGCAAGGGCATTATAGCCGAATATAAAAATAATACCGGTAAGGGTTACGCTTAAAAAACGATCGGTCTCAACAAATGACTCCGGCGGAGTCTGGATGAGACGGAGGATGGGAACCCTCAAAAAAAACATAATTATGGTAATAACAATGGAAAGCAGCACAAGCATGGTAATTAATGTAGTAATGACCTGTTTTAGGGCAGTATGGTTGCCGGCTCCCATATACTGGCCTATAAGCACTGTCCCGCCCATGCTTAAGCCGATTATGGTATTGGTAAGGATAAAAGTAACCTGGCTGCCAATATTGACCGCGGACATGCTGTCTGTACCGCAGAACTGGCCCACTATCAGCATATCTGCCACGGTGTAAAAAGATTGAATAAAGTTGGATGCAAGAAAAGGAAGGCTAAAAAACACCAGTTTAGTCAGTACATTCCCCTGCGAGAGATCGTCCCCAATTTTAGCCATGTAAACGGAATTTACCATTTATCAAAAGTAAACACAATAGAGTTTTTGTAAAATCCATGGCTCAATAGAGCCAACGTAAGGTGCGATTGACCCGCAGAGCGCATTTTGCGCCCTGTAAATCCATTCCTTGGCAGAGCCAATGCAATGCATTGACAAAATTTACATCTGTGTAGTATACTTTATATGAAATTTGATAAAAATCGGTTAGGAGCGGAGCGATGGATTTAGTATTTTACATAATCCTCCCTCTTGCCGGGTTAACCTTAGGCTGGATTATTAGATGGCTGTACGCCAGATTTCAACTTACGGCATCTGAACAGCGTGCCGAGCGTATAAAACATGATGCGATAAAGGAAGCTGAAGCTAAAAAGAAGGAAATCCTTCTGGAAGCAAAAGAACAAGTTATTCGCGAACGCAACCAGCAGGAAAGGGAAACACGGGAACGAAGGGCTGAATTACAACGGTATGAACGCAGGGTTCAGCAAAAAGAAGAAAGCATAGACAAGAAGACCGTCCAGATCGAAAAAACAGAACAGGTTCTGGACGAAAAAGAAAAAGAATGTAAGTCAAGGGAAGAAGCGCTTACCAAAGAAGAAGAAAGGTACCGCGAGGAACTTGAACGGGTTTCGGGGTTAACCTCGGAAGAAGCCAAGGCAATCATAATCAAGGATCTCGAAAATGAGGCAAAAC
>WQZG01000064.1 GCA_009780855.1 Treponema sp. | reverse complement strand
TGTTCGGCGGCCGGGTTCATCAGCAGGAGGCGGGCCTGCATCTGCCTTGGTAAAATATTCCCGGTACTTGCGCCGCCTGCGTAGCTTGCGCCGCCGGCACTGTCTGCCAGCCGGCCGGAAATGCTGTCAAAGACGCCGGCGGGACAAAGCGCGACAATATCATCGCGGGAAGGCTTAACCCGCCGCATAAAATCCTGGAGGCTTTTGTATTCGCCGTGATTTTCCCTCTCGCTGATTAGACGCCTGGCGCCGGTTATTGACAGCCCTTTTATTGACATAAACCCTATAACAACACGGCGGCCTTCTCCGTAATATTTCCAGCGCGAAAGGTTAACGTCCGGGCCTTCCAGAATCAGCCCCATGCGGCGGCATTCAGAAATGTATGCGCCCGGCCGGTAAAAACCGCCCTGGTTGCTTATTACAGCCGCCATGAACTGCGCCGGGTAATGGACGCGCAGATAAGCGGACTGGAAAGAAACCATGGCGTAGCTGGCACTGTGCGGCTTGCAGAAACTATAACCGTCAAAACTAAGCATCATTTCCCAGATTTTTTTTATTGTTTCCTCATCCACAAGGTTATTACGGCAGCCTTCGAAAAATTGTTTTTCGTAAACCGCCAGTTTTGCGCTGCCAGCTTTTTTGGCGATAACCTTGCGCAGTTTGTCCGCGTCGGCCTCGCTAAAGCCCGCAAGCGCGGAAGCGGTTTTGGAAACATCTTCCTGGTAACAGAGAATGCCGTAGGTTTCGTCAAGTATTTTTTCCAGCCTGGGATGAAGGTGCTTCCACTTGCCGCCTTTTAATCTGCGGACATATTCATTGATGAACCTGTTGGCAGCGGGCCGGATCAGGCTTGAATGAATTACTATGTGTTCAAAATCGCCGCGTCCGGTTTTCTTCTGAAGCTGGCGCATGGCCGGGCTTTCAATGTAGAAAACCCCGATACTGTCTCCGCGGGCCAGAGCCTGCACTGTGGCCTCGTCTTCGGCCGGACGCCATGAATACGGATTGATAAAAACATTCTGTTCGCCCAAATTAATAAATGCGTCCCGGATTACGGCGAGGCTGCGGTTACCCAGCAGATCGATTTTTACAAAGCCTGCCGCTTCCGCGCCTTCTTTTTCCCAGGCCAACAGCGGGTAGCCTTCAAGTGATTTTTCGATGGGGGCAAGCCGGTTGATGGGCTGTGCCGTTATAACCAGGCCGCCGCAGTGCATACCAAGACCGCGCGGCAGGCCTTCGACACGGGCGGCGATTCGGTAAATTTCTTCCCATAAGTCCGGCGTGTCATGTCCGGCGTTATTTACGCCGCCGGCAGTATCCGGCTTTTCGCCCAGATCAAAAACTTTACGCTCAAGCGCCGATATCTGGGCATCGGAAAACCCGTAAGCCTTGGCAGTCTCCCGCAGCGCGGAACGCGGCCTAAAAAAATTATGATTGGCAACCCTGGCGCAATAGTCGGGCCCGAACTGTTTTATTACCAGTTTGATAAGTTCATCACGTTCGTCCCATGCAAAATCTACGTCAATGTCCGGCGGATCCGGACGGCTGGGATTGAGAAAACGTTCAAAATAAAGACTGTAGGTAATTGGGTCAACATTGGTTATTCCCAGCGAATACGAAACAATGGAAGCCGCTCCGGAACCGCGTCCGCAGGTCCGGTTAAGTCCGGGAATAAGGGCGCTCATGGGGTTTTCCGCCATTTTGACAATATCGTCCATACGGAGGAAGTAAGGGGAAAAACCTTTTTCTTCAATTATGCCAAGTTCGTATTCGATGCGTTCTGTTTCCATATCGCCAAGTTCGCCGTAACGGAGCTCCGCGCCATTGTAAACCCGCCGTCTCAGTTCGGCGCCGGGGTTTTCGCCGTAACCGGGAAAAATAAATCCGTTAAAAATTTCATCAAACCTGCAGGCTTCCGCAATTTCTTCAGTTCCTTTAAGCGCCAGGGGCCAGGATTTTAAACGATCGTGCAATTCCGCGGAATTTTTAAAAAAACCGTCTCCTGTTCCCAATGTCTCGGAAGGCGTTAAATTGCCGACAGTTTTATTAAGACCGATCGCGCGCAGTACACGATGGACTTCGCAATCGCTTTTGTCAAGAAAAACTGCCGTATCCAGAAACGCGGGCGGAACCGGCAGTTTACCGTGGATTCCCATTGCTGAAATATCATCGGGTGTAATTGCGGCATATATTTTTTTTACTTTGCCGGCAAGTTCATACAATATTTTGGAATCGCAGGAAGCCAGGACCAGGCCGCCGGAGTTTTCGCGCAGCAGGGGAACAGGGTTAAATTTTTTTACATCTTTTTTGCGCAGGGTAAGTATTTCGCAGATTCTGGCAAATCCGTCCCGGTTTTCGGCAAAACAATAAACAGCCGGACCAGTACTTTCTCCGGCGGTAAGGGCCGCGCCGATTACCGGCCGCATTTGTCTTTCTTTTGCTGCTTCGATAAATGTATGTACGCCGTAGAGGTTGTTAAAATCGCAGATTGAAACCGTTTTTGCGCCGTCTGCGGCTGCCCTGTCCAGGAGCTGCGCGGGCTTGCGAACCCCGTAAAGCAGGGAATACGCCGAACAAAGACCAAGTCTGGTTTTCATGACGGCGCGGGGAAAGGAAAATATTCCGGCAGCGGCGCTTTTATATCCAGACCGTCCGGCAGCAATCCGCAGGGTTCAATCGCAAGACGGTTTGCGTGAAGCAGCAGATGCTTAAGGCCCATTGTTTTACGCAGTTGTTTGTTCAGCGTAAAATCTCCGTATTTGTCATCTCCCAGTATGGGGTGGTTTATCAGCATTAAGTGGCGCCGTATCTGGTGCATGCGGCCTGTGCCCAGTTCCAGTTCAAGAAGCGAACCTGCCGGTAAAGCGGCCAAAAGACGGTAAGAAGTCTCGGTCTTTTTTATCCTGCCGCGCACTGTCAGATCAAACCTGATGGTGCCTTCTTCCGGCTTTGGGACACCGTTTACAGCGGCAATATATTGTTTGGTTACGGTTCTTTTTCCGTCTCCGCCGAACATTCCGGAAAAAATCGCGGCCGCTTCCCTGTTTTTGGCTATGAGGATTACTCCTGAAGTATCCCTGTCCAGGCGGTGAACAAGGAGCGGCCGGACTTTAAAAGATTCGGCCAAAATCGAGTCCAGCGATACGCCTATACCCTGCCCGCCCTGTACCGCCAATCCGGCTGGTTTGTCCAGGACCATGCAGTATTCGTTTTCAAAGAGCAGAGATATCTTTTTCATATCCAGCCGATGATTATAACATGAAACATACAAAAATTCTTCCCGTATTGGCCGTGATCCTGCTGCTGTTTCCCGGTGTCCTGGGAGCCGCTCAATATTATTCGGCAGCATGGGGTTTCTATATTGATTTACCGCCCGATTACAAATACAGCGAAGGGGACGGTGCAAGCAGATTTAATTATAAAACTTCCGGCGGCGCCTCGCTTGATATGGTCGTTTATCCCGCTAACGCCGCCTACAAATCGGTTAAGGATTTGGCCGCTGATGTAAAGCGAAGGATCAACAGCAGCGGTGATATAGATTATTTTGAATACGCAGACAAAGACGCGGCAATACTGGAACTTATTTTCCCGGATCCGACGAACGCCGCAAATACATTGTATGGCTGGGGTCTTGCTCTGCAGCTTGATTCCAAAGATACAGGCGGGGATTCTCCCCTTTTAATCGCCCTGGCCTACAGTCCGGTGCAAAGTCGGGATATACAGCTCCTGCATTTATCAGTCCTGGATTCAATCGCGCCGTCAGAGTCTGACCGTCTTATTCCGGGGCCTGTTTCCGAATACAGTTACCCCCGTACTAACGGAATCCGCGCTTCAGTCTATGGACTTGGCAAACAAGCCTGGTTTTACGCCGAAGACGCAGATGCAGGCCAGGCCTTAATTGACAGAGAGTTCAATGTTCTTACGCGGTATGCGGATACTGCGGTTTGGGAGGACGCCTGGAGCAGGTATTACAGAATGATCTACAGGGATTCATACGATCGTTTATCTGATGCGGCTTTGGTAATAGAAAAAGAACTAAGGACTCCCGGTATGAATGACCGTGATTTCGCGGTCAGGGTCCTTGAATGGGTCCAGCAATTTACCTATGAACGCGATTTTAACGGAAGTGATTTTACAAATCTGACAGCGGCGGTTATTGACGGACGGGGCGACTGCGACAGCCGCGCAATGCTATGGGCGCTTATACTTAACCATGCAGGCATAAAATCGGCCATTATGGTTTCCAGGGAATACAGCCACGCGATGGGACTTGCCGATCTGGAAGGAAGCGGAGCCCGTTTCGATTTTGCCGGCATCCAATGGCTTACAGCGGAGACTACAGCGCAGGTTTCCCTGGGCCTTATCGGCTCGGACATTAGTGATCCTCAGTATTGGCTTGGAATTCTGCTGCAATAGTTAATGCCTGACAAGCAGATGTTAATGCTTGGTAAGCAAAGATTAATGTTTGGTAAGCAGAGTGTAAATTTCAGCCTGGGTTTTAGCTGCGAGCAGGGAGTGAAAAAGCTCGCGGTTTTTGAGCAATGTACTAAAATATGACAGCGTTTTTAAGTAATAGGCATGCAGGTTGCCGGCTGCGGCAATCATTATCAGAAGCCGCACCGGTTCATCGTCAAGAGCGGTAAAATCTGCGATATCAACATTGCTGATTCCAACCGAAACAACCAGATCCGTTACAGACGACAGTCTGACATGCGGGATCGCGATCCCAAGCCCTATGGCGGTAGTCATAAGTTCTTCCCGCTTGAGGATTTCAGTCTTAAGCTCCTGGGGATTTTTTATTTGCGGCGCTTTGGATAAATTATCGGCAAGGGCCATTAACGCGTCATTTTTTAACCTGTGATTGAGAAACATTATCCTGTCTGCGGAAATTATTGTCTCCGGATTGATTTCCTGGGATCTGGGAGGATACCTGTTGCCTGACAAACGGTCATTAACCCAGCTTTCGATTTCAGATTTTTTAAAGCGCCAGACTGTACCGATCTTGCCGGACGGAATTTCACCCTTTTGGGCCCAATCATAAACAGTGCGTTCCGATACACGCAGGTATTTGGCAACTTCATCTATTGTCAGGATAGAATCGTCAATCATTGTCTTATTTTAGCACTAAACTGCAGAATAAGTCAAGCCTTTCCAAGATCGTGCAATGAATCAAACGGAATTAACTCGCCTATGGTGGTATCTACGCGTTCCGGGGTCCGCCCGCCGAACCTGACATTGGCCTGCAGCGGCATAAACTCACTTAATACCTGTCTGCAGGCGCCGCAGGGACCAACCGGAACTGCGGAATCCGGGGTTGCAATTGCAAGCGCCTTAAAAGATCTGCATCCTTCGCTGACCGCTTTTGTGACAGCCGTCCTTTCGGCGCAGATGGTAAGGCCGTAGGAACGGTTTTCTACATTGCAGCCTGTGTAAACTTTATTGTCATCGCCGAGTAATGCGGCGCCGACCCTGAAGTGCGAATACGGTACATAAGCCGCCTGTGCGGCTATCTGCGCTTTTTGGTACAATACTTCCATGTCAATGTTGTTCATTCTGAATTCCTTGCAAAATACCCGTTAAAAATCTGTATTTTTATTGTAAAAAGTAAAATTATCATTTATTATAAAACAAATCCAAAACTATACAACAGGAGAAAAAATGGCAAAGACAAGAAAAAAACATTGGCTTTTCCCCGCTATCCTCCTGTTTGTTGTTTATTTTTTTATAGCCGCGCAGCCGATTCCAAAAGAAAATATTTTACTGCCCCGCTGGCTGGTCTCCCTTGATTCCGGTTACCCCATCGGCCTCGGTAATCACCGGCAAGCCGGCGCAGTTATACCGTTCAAACTGGGAAATCGTTTTGGTTATGTCGATGACAGCGGCAGGTTCATGCTGAACAGAATTCAGCAGAAGGCCTGCCTGTCGTTTTCGCCTTACTGCTGGGCAGAATATGACGCCGTACCGTCCGATATTGAAGTTTTTGATCCAAACGGCTGGCCGCTGATGATAATTAATAAACCTGCAGGTTATCCGTTTTTCCTGGATAATCATATTTATTTGGAAGGCAACGAACAGAACTCGATAAGCCGTCTGGATGAAAAGGGCGGCACATCCTGGACTTACGATTTCCCTGCGCCGCTGACCTGTGTTGACGCTGCTTCCGGTTATGTAATTACAGGTTCCCTTGACGGAGCTGTCGAGCTGCTCAATGATGACGGTCAATCGGTGTTTTCGTTCGAACCGGGCGGATCGAGGCTTGCGGTAATTCTGGGCTGCGCGATTTCAAAAGACAAATCCAAAATCGCCGTAATATCGGGAATAGATAAACAAAGATTCCTTTTTATGGAGCAGTCCGGAGACACATACAGGGTGGTTTATCACGAATTTCTGGATACCGGATTCAGGCGGGCGGTTCATATTTGTTTTATTGACAACGATACCAAAATCGCCTATGAGCGCGAAGGCGGAATAGGCATTTACGATATAGCATCGCGGACATCCGTAAATGCGTCCCTGGAAGGCGAAATAATTACCATGGGATGTACAGAAAATAATTATTTATTTGCGGTTACCGGAACCGCCAGCAATCAAAAAAGATTATACGGAATCAGGATGCCCGGTGTTGTTGTACTGGACGCCCCGTTCAGAAGTGATAATACATTTTTGTGCGGCAAAGGCCCGGTTATTTATGTCGGCGGGGATAAAAGCATTATCTCTTTTGAATTGGATAAAAAATAATGAAGTTTGTTATTTGCGCGTTTTTTCTTGCGGCAGCAGTCCTGGGTCTGGTATATCCAATGGATTGGCCTCTGGCAAACGGATTGGTCAGCAAAAACTTTGGTTATAATGACAATGGCCGGCCTGTACTGGGTATAAATTTTGCGGCAAATGGTCAGGTAAAACCGGCCGAACAGGGAGAACTGCTATTCAGCAGCGCCGGCACTGCGTCCAGCCTGCCGGGAGTACTGGGTTCCTGGGTTGCGCTGGATCACGGCGGGGGGATCATCGGTATCTACGGCCGTATGGCGCCGGACAATACAGAAGTTCCCGTCCTTGCCGAAAAATCTGACATTCTGGGGCAATCGGGCATTTCAGGCTGGTCCGGGGAACAGGGAGTTTATTTTTCCCTGTTTGACCGCAAGGAAAGGCGCTGGATTAACCCATCAATTTTAATAAATCCCCTGCCCGATTCCGGACTGCCTGTAATTCAGTCTGTAAAATTAAAGGACAGCGGCGGCAGCCTGATAAACCTGGGGCAGACAAAAACGATCAGCCAGGGCCGTTATACAGTCCTGGTTGAAGCTGCTGTCCAGACAAGAAACCGCAGTCTTCTTGCGCCTTTTAGGATTACCTGTTCCGTAAACGGCGCCGAAATCGGGAGGCTGGGTTTTGATGCATACTCGGCCCGCAGCGGAACGCTAATGGCTTACAGAAACGGCCTGGTTCCTGTTAGCCAGGTTTATTCATCATTGTCTGCTTTTGAGCTGGGCGATGCCGGATTTCCGCGCGGCCAGACAACAATGGAAATTATTGTCCAGGATGCCGCGGGCAATTCGCGTAATTTAATTTACCGCTTTGCTGCGGAATAATTTCTGCTGCGGAATGATTTTATCCCAGAAGCGTTATTAATTCTTCTACAGTTTGCGCTGCGTCGCCCAGCATCAATATTGTATTGGGATTTTTATACAGTGAATTTTCTACTCCCGAATAACCCGGCTTAAGATCAAAATTGCATATGATGACGTGTTTGGCCCTGTCCGCCCGCAATACGGGCATTCCGTAAATCGGCGTTCCTTTCGCATTCCGGGCGGCCGGATTTACCACATCATTGGCGCCGATAATAATCGCAATATCGCAATCGGCAAATTCAGGATTGATTTCATCCATTTCCCGGAGTTTTTCGTAAGGTACATCCGCCTCCGCAAGCAGTACATTCATATGACCCGGCATCCGTCCGGCTACAGGATGAATGGCAAAATCCACATTGACATTTTTTGTTTCCAGTTTATCCGCCAGCCTTTTAACCGCCATCTGGGCCTGAGCCAAAGCCATGCCATAACCCGGAATAATAATTACCCGTTTTGCCTGGTTTAGAATTTCGGCCGGATTTAACTGCGCTGTATTGGCGGATTCGTGGATGGACGTGTCAGCGGAGGTATCGATGGACATGCCGATAGATGTTTCGACGGGCACGTCATTTGCGGCTGTGTCATTTGCAGCCGCTGCAGATACCGCTGACATTGCTGACATTGCTGACACCGCTGACACCGCCGGCCTGCCATTAACCGTAGTCCGGCCCAGGACAATGTCGGCCAGGCTGCGGTTCATTGCGCGGCACATGATTTGGGTAAGGAGCAGGCCGGATGCGCCCACGATACCGCCGGCGGCAACGAGAAGCGGATCGCCGATGGCCATTCCGGCAGCAGAACCGGCTACACCGGAGAGTGAATTTAATAGCGAAATCGTAATGGGCATATCCGCTCCGCCGATGCGGACGGCAAAGGCTATACCGAATAATCCTGATACAGCAGCGCAGATTATTACGACCGCAAGACTGTTAAAACCGGTGTACATGGCCAGCCACGAAAAAACCAGTGACAGTACCATCAGAGCTGTGGTAATTAACTGGTGCGCCTTCCAGACAACAGGTTTTTGTTTTAATATTCCCGCCAGTTTACCTGCCGCTATCAAACTGCCTGTAAGAGTGCTCATACCGACAGTAATTGCCAGGCCGCAGGTTATCCTTACAAAGGGATCGGTCTCCGCTGCGCCAAGCAGGGTAACGGCGCCGACCAGAGCCGACGCTGCACCGCCAAAACCGTTCAGCATGGCTATGGACTGCGGCATGGTGATCATTTTGATTTTTTTTGCCCAGAAAAATGAGAATATTATACCGGCAGCCAGGGGAATAATTATTAAATAAAGGTAAATATTCAGAATATTAAAACGCAGCAGTGTAAGCAGTACAGCAGCCGCTACGCATAAAGCGCTTAACCTGTTTCCCATGGCCGCGGTCCTGACTTTACCCATCAGGGCTATGCCGGCAAGAATCCCTATCGCAAGCAAGCCGCCTGCCGCCAGATAAAAAGAATTGCCGATCATTGAGCATCCGTTCCGGTTTGCCCTGATCCGCCGCCGGATTTTCCGCCGAACATATCAAGCATACGGTTTGTTACAAGGAAACCGGCCGCGACATTGATAACGGCCAGTAATATCGCCAGAACCGCAAGGATTTTATTTCCGGTATGACCCATTGCAGCCATGATGGCGCCGATTACTGTAATTCCGGAGATGGCGTTTGTACCGGACATAAGCGGTGTATGCAAAAGGCTTGGTATGTTCTTAATCAATTTGTATCCGATCAATGACGAAACAACAAAAACAGCAAGGAGAATCAGATGGTTCATAAACCCATAGCCTCCAGAGCGCCGGAATGAACGACCTTGCCGTCAATGGAAGTCAGAACGGAAGCAACAATTTCGTCATTGCGATCCAGGTTAATATTGCCGTCTTTTGCAAGATATTTTACAAGGTTATAAATGTTGTACGCGAACATCCAGGCGGAACTTGCCGGTATCAGGCCGGGAATGTTTTTAATGCCGTTAATGGTAATTCCGTGTTTAACACAGACCTCGCCCGGCGAAGTAATGGCGCAGTTGCCGCCCTGGTCAATTGATATATCGACAATTACAGATCCGGGAGTCATTGACCTGACTATATCTTCTGTAACCAGAACCGGAGCTTTTTTACCGGGCACAAGGGCGCCGCAAAAAACAATATCCATCTGCGGAATAACTGCGGCAAGAGCTTCCTGTTCCTTAACCAGCCATTCCTGCGGCAGTACGGCTGCGTAACCGCCCTTTCCTGCAGCAAACTCCGCCGGTACATCTACAGGAACGGGTTTGGCGCCAACGCTTTTTGCCTGCTCAGCAGCGTCCGGCCGGATATCGGCCGCGTAAACAACAGCGCCCGCGCGTTTGGCTGTGGCAATGGCCTGCAGGCCGCTGACACCGGTCCCGATCACCAGAACGTTGCAGGGCTTTATGGCTCCGGCAGCGCAAAAAATCTGGGGTACAAATTTTTTAAGATCATTCATCGCCATGATCATGCCTTTATAGCCGGCGCAGGTGCTCATTGAGGTAAGGGCGTCCATGCTCTGGGCCCGTGTAATACGGGGAATACTGTCCAGGGTAAGGCCTGTCACTCCTTTTACGGCAAGATTCCTGATCATTTCATGATTGGCCGGAGAAGCCGGGTGGAGAAAAGTAATAAGGAATTGGCCCTTGTGCATCATGTCAACTTCGTGGCGGTTTTTGGTCCGGTTGAACTGCGGTTCTTTTACCTTAAGTATGACTTCTGCTTTGGAATAAATTTCTTCAGCATCGTCAACAACAATGGCTCCCGCCGCTGTATAACGTTCGTCGGAGAAAAAAGCGCCTGTACCCGCGCCGCTCTCGACCAGTACCTTTGCGCCGTCTTTTATCAGCAGGCTTACCGTTTCCGGTATCGCAGAAACACGTCTTTCTCCCTGCATAATTTCTTTTGGTATTCCAATAATCATATAACCCCCCGTTACATATAAAATTAATGGGTTATATAAAAAATTACCAATGAAAATTATCGTTTAAAAATTACCAGCAGCAATAACCGCCGTCAATTATTAAATCAGAACCGGTCATATAATCGGAAGCCGGCGATGCCAGATAAACAGCCGCGCCCTGCAGGTCTTCCACATTGGCCATTCTGCCAAGCGGAATTTTTTCTATCCATTTTGGAACCATGGTTTTTCCTTCCGGAGTTTCCAGCAGGTTATCCAGGAGGGCTGTTTTTGTATATCCGGGAGAAATGCTGTTGACCATAATATTTTTGGGCGCCCATTCAGCGGCCAGGCTCCGCGTTAAGTGAAGCACTCCTGACTTGGATGAATTGTAGGCGGCCTGGTTCTGTGGCGTATTGACGATGTGGGCGGACATGGAAGCGGTGTTGATTATTTTACCGTAGCCTTTTTGGGCCATTTGCGCTGCCTCGGTGCGGCAGCATAAAAAAACCGCGTCCAGGTTTAGGCTTAGGATCCTGCGCCATTCGGCAAAATCCTGGACGATTGCGTCCCGCCAGACACCCATGCCCGCGTTGTTAAAGGCAATGGTAAGGAAGCCCCATTTATCGGCAACGGCCTTGACCATTCTTTTTACATCATCTTCGGCGGTAACATCGGCCTTGACAGCGATCGCGTCCACGCCTTTTTTTACCAGATTATGCGCGACGGTTTCTGCAAGAGATATATTGATATCGGCAATTGCGACATTTGCACCGGCCTCTGCCAGCGCAATACAGAAAGCTTCGCCTATGCCCTGTGCGCCTCCGGTTACCAGGGCGGTTTTACCATTCAGCTTAAACCTGTCAAGAATGTTCATACATGATCCTCCGTTAATTGTATTCGTTAAATGTACTTATGCAGATTCTCGTACTTTACATCATAGGTTCCATTATCCGGGAAACCCGGCGCATTGGAAAGGGAGTTATTGTCCCAGCCTGCCGCCATCATTGCTGCCGCCAGCAGCAGGCCGCCGTTCCCCGGCAGGTATAACGGCAAATCCTGTCTGTCCACCTGGGCATTATGGCCGTTGGGCAGATAAGTATTTTTGGGGCTGTCCATCAGCAGGAAACGCACAGCGTCTGCAGTTCGTCCCAGCCTGGCCGCGGTCATGGCCATCATCGGGAAATCCCATCCCCAGCACGAATCCAAATCCCATTTTGACAGCACCGTATCCAATGTATCGTTCATTATTTTTTTACTGATGTTTTCTCCGGGTAAAAGTCCAAGCATGCCAAGCATCGAAGGATGGTCGGTATTAAAAGGATTTTTTGTAAACGTATCCGGACAATTTTGATGAGCCAGGAATACTCCGTTATAAACAGCGGGAGCCGCCAGTTTTGCGGCTGCGTTTTCAAAATCCGGTCTTTGCCGCATACCCAGCCTCTCCAGCCACGCATTTGCGGTTCTTAGACCCCAGCGGAAATACTCTACTTCGTAACCGGGATTAAGGACTGTCCGCGGATCAAATCTCTCCTGGGCGGGAATCAGCGGCGGGCCAAGGACATAACTGTTACCGTCCCAATGCATAAACGCGATCATGAACTCCGCGCTTTGCAAAACTATGTCAAGGTATTCTTCCAGAAACTGCCTGCTGCTGTTCTGCCTATAACATAACTCGGCAAGCAAAATCGGATGCGGCTGCTGCCAGACAAGCTGAAGGGCGATCGGCGAAGGGCTGTTGTCTCCGGCAGGCCCGCACATCTTGGGCCAGCGCGCGCCGGTGTAACCCTGGGAAGCGGCGATTTCTTTGGCCCTGCCAAAGATCTTTTTGTACCAGGCAAGACTTTTTTCCAGTTCCTTAACACGGTTCCACAGCGGGAAATGCGCGCTGTGCCAGTAATGCATTTCAAGGTGAAACTTCCCGTACCAGCTGTTGCAGGTCAAACCGGTTTCCGCGGGAGGGAAGCTGCCGCGGCTCTGGATCGCGGTAAGGTACTGCGACAATACAATGCGGCGCTCAAGCTCTCCGGCGTCCGCGGCCGTACAAGCGCTTAAATCAATGGCGCCGCCTTCTGCCCAATAATTTTCCCAAAATGCCGCGGTTGTTTGTTTGGCCTTATCGTAAAAACCATCAGCGCTGAAATCACCGGTCTCAATATTACCGGTTAACTGGCAGCCTTCGCGGATAAACCTAAAAACAATGGTCATGCGATCACTATTGCCGCCAAAAATAAATTTATGTTCGGACAAAGATTCAAACAAAGTACCTTCGCTCATTAAAACCTGTACAACATAATTGGCATCATCCATTTGACGGTTAATATTCAGTATTGACTGCGAAATTTTTTCCGGCCAGCTAGTATGGTTTGACGGTTTGGAAAAATCACTGCCGTTTTTTAAATGCGAGCCGTAGGGAAACAAGAGCCTTAGCCGCAGTTTTTGATTCTTAACCAGAGCAGATGTCAGCCGGAGGCAGATTGTATCCTGTTCAGAATGTACAAAAGTCTGGACCGCGACTTTTTGGCCCCAAAGGGTAAATGTTGAATCCAGACACCCGCTCCACATGTCAAGGTTCTGGTTTATATCCGCGCAATCACCGAGAGCGGAGTCCGGTAAATCCAGGCCTATAATACCCAGATTAAAACGGTGCGGATTTTGCCTTAATGAATCGTAAAGATCTTCCTGTCCTTTGCCGTCAACAGCGTAACCCACTTCCCTGCCCCAGGTATCAAAGGGCGTGAGCCGCAGTTTTGAAAGATCCGCGTCTGAACCGGGATACGAATGCCAGCTCCATTCCGACATGGTACAGAGCGGAAAGTATGAATATTCCCGGAAAAAAGTCTGGAGTCCGGTAAAGTCGGCCGTATAACAAAATCTGCCGTTCCCTACAGATAACGGAGCGTTAAGCTCCGGTTTGACATAATGGGGATTATGGCGGTTTATCAGATTATATCTGTTAATTTTATTGGCATTCATGTTGTTTATGATACGCTTAACTAAAAAATTATGTCAATTATTACATTTATTGGTACCAATAAATGTAATCTAGATCCATTTATTGGTTGCAAAAAATGTATAATCAGTATATATTATGATTTATGGAGGTAATAAAAAATGAAAAGATATATGCTTGAAAATTTAAAATATAGGAAAAATTCCCATGCACACAAGCCTCTGTTGTTATATGGAGCACGTCAGGTCGGTAAAACATGGCTGGTCCGTGAATTTGCCAAATCTGAATATAACGATTTGATAGAGCTAAATTTTTTAACAGATAAATCATTAAACACAATTTTCAATGAAAATATAACTCCGCAGCATATTATCCGGCAGCTGGAATTACGGTTTAATAAAAAAATTGACCCGGAGCAAACTCTTTTGTTTTTTGATGAAATTCAGGAATCACAGCGCGCAATGGATTCATTAAAATCATTCAATGACAAAGGTACAGGAAATAATATAATTGCCGCGGGAAGTTTTTTAGGTATCATGACCGGACGCAGACCGGTCGGCCAGACAGACCAGCTTACATTATTTCCAATGTCATTTACTGAATTTTTGGAAGCGCAGGACCGGGAACTACTCGCTGAAGCCATACGCCAATGTGATATCCCGGCATTAACGGGAGTAAACGATTTACTGGAATCGTTATTAAAACAATATTATTATACAGGCGGAATGCCTGCTGCAGTTGGAGAATTTGTTAAATCCGGTGATTTAAGGAAAGTACGTGAAATTCAAAATGAATTAATAAATGCTTTCAAGGGAGACTTTTCAAAGCATTTAAACGATTCCCGTACAGAGCCAAAAATAAGAATGCTTTGGGATTCCATACCCCTGCATATGTTTAAGGAAAATAAAAAATTTCTTTATAAAAACATAAAAAGCGGCGGCCGTGCAGCGGAATTTGAAAATGCCATGCAATGGTTAACAGATACAGGACTGATTTATAAAATTAATAAGGTTGAAACTCCTAAAATCCCCCTTAGAATGCATTTTAGGGAAAATTATTTTAAACTATATATGATTGATATAGGGCTCTTTGGAGCACAGGCGGAGATAAACCCTGCTGATATTTTATCTGCAAATACTGACCTGATTGATGATATGAACGGCGCTCTTGCTGAACAATTTGTATGCCAGGAATTAAAGGCGGCTGAAATAAGCCCTGTTTTTTATTGGGGCCGGGAAAGCAGTACTGCCGAGATTGACTTTTTAACTCAAATAAATGGTGAGATAATTCCGGTCGAAGTCAAGTCCGCCAAACATACTAAATCACAGTCACTTAAAGTATATGTCCAGGAATATGAACCGGCATATGCAGTAAGAACTTCATTAAAAAATTTCGGAACGGCAAATATTCAGCATAGGACTAAATTATTATCTATACCTTTATTTTTAATTTCACAGTTACCGCATATACAAACCATGAATTATATAAGTTGACTTGCCGCATAAGCGGATCAATAATTATTAATAAGGAGTACACATGAAACCCTACGCTATTTATCCTTCGGAAAAAAAAAGTTTTAACGACCGCGCCAGCGGGGTAAAAGTATGGCAGCTTACAGATTATAAGGGCCACAGCGAACATTCTTACTTTACGGATGACGGGTGGTACGATAATGATACCAGAATGCTTTTTGTCTCTGACAGGGAGAACGCCAGAAACCTTTTTAGCATCGAAATTTCAAGCGGAGAAATTAGCCGGCTTACAGACATGAAACCGGGATCGCAGAGTTTAAAATGTCCAATGCATGTAAACCATTTGCTTAATGAGGCCTATTATAATTATAACGGCTGTGTTTACGCGGTAAATCTTTCGACCCTGGAAACAAGGCCCATTTATATTGTCCCCAAAGGTTTCAACTTCGGCGGGGCCCGCCCTACAGGCGACGGCAAATACGTGGTAGCCGGTTTGTCCCAGGATCTGTCTGCAAGCATAAAAGCCAACCTGTCGGCCGGTTATATCGGCTTTAGGGAGATATTCGCCGCAAAACCTGACTGCCGCATTATAAGAATTAAACTGGACGACAACAGTGTTGAAACGGTCTGGCAGGAAAACTGCTGGGTAGGCCACGTAAACCCGTCGCCGGTAATCGGTAACCTGATTACCTTCTGCCACGAAGGCCCCTGGGAACTGGTTGATCACAGAATATGGCTGCTTGATTTGGACACAGGCAAGGCGGTCAAGTTCCGGGAACGCCGGGTTGATAAAGAAATGATCGGCCACGAATACTGGTTCACCGACGGCCAGCATATCGGCTACCAGGTGCACAAGCCGGAAGACCCGTCCCTGCAGATGGATGAATCTGCCCGCAAAAACCAAATTTCATTTTTTGGGTTTGCCCGTTATGACGGCACAGGCGAAAAGGAAGCGCCGGCTGTGCGCGTACCCGGCCCGGACCACGTACATTCGGTTGATTTCAATTTTGTGGTAAGCGACACCGGCAAAACAATCAAGGGATATAAGTACAACGGTAAAACCTTTGATGGTCCGCGCATTATTACCATGCACGACGGCAGCTTTGACTGGGGCGCCCACCACCCGCATCCGGGCATTACAAGGGACGGTAAGAACGTGGTATACAACAGTACGGCTTCCGGTTATTGCAACATTTACATGACCGCAATTCCGCAGGATTTTGCTTCATTGCCGTTATTGGAGATAAAATAATGACACCGGAAAAAAAGACCGCGCTGGACTATGCTGCCATGGGCGCAGATACTTTGATTCGCAAGTTTACCGTAAATGAACTCCCGCCAAAAAACCGTTTCCATTACCACCAGGGAGTTTTTCTCTCCGGAATGGAAAGGGTTTACTTTCTTACAGAAAATAAAAAATACATCAATTACATTAAAGACTGGATGGACTACTACATCGACGAAAACGGTAAAATCCGTTTTGACGAACATGAGCGCCAGTTTGACGATATGCAGCCCGCCATCATGCTTTTTAATCTCTATAAAACAACCGGGGACCAGCGCTATAAAAAAGTGCTGGACAGTTTTGCGCCCATGGTGGAAATGTGGCCCAAAAACGCGCAGGGAGGTTTTTGGCACAAATATGACAGGCCCAACCAGATGTGGCTGGATCTTTTGTACATGATAGGCCCCTACAGCGTTATGTACGCGCATTATTTTAACCGGCCGTATTTATTTGAAACAATTTACCGGCAAATGAACTTAATGCGTGTCAACATGACCGATCCCAAAACCGGCCTTCTCTGCCACGCCTGGGACGATTCCAGAATGATCGAATGGTGCGATAAAAACACCGGCCTTTCGCAGGAATTTTGGGGTAGGGCAATCGGCTGGTACGCGGTTGCCATCCAGGACATTCTGGATTATCTGCCCGCAGACCATTGCCGCCGCGGTGAATTCATAAGCGCGGGCATCGATATTATTAATGCGCTTATCCGTTTCCAGGATGAAGAAACCGGGCTCTGGTACCAGGTAGTGGATAAGGGCGATCGCCAGGGTAACTGGCTGGAGACTTCCTGTTCCTGTCTTTACACCTACGCCATTGCCAAGGCAATCAAGAACGGCTTCCTCCATAAATCCTACGCAAAATACATTCACCTCGCGTATGACGGGATCATCAAATCACTTTCTTTTGAGGGCGATAACCTAATTGTTTCAAATATCTGCGTGGGCACAGGGGTCGGAAACCTGGAATTTTATTTTAAGAGACCGACGGTTTAGAATGATTTACACGGAATGGGCGCCTTCCTCCTGATGTGCACCGAGTATTACGATACCTGTAACAAAATGGGATTGTAGATGAATTTAAAAACAGCAGCCGCGCGCATAAAGCGTTACCGTAATTTGTATCTGCTGTTTCTTCCCGTACTCGTCTGGTACATCATGTTCCGCTACGTGCCGATGTACGGCATTATCATCGCATTTAAAAACTACAATGTGTTTACCGGAATCGGCGACAGTCCATGGGTCGGCCTTCTATACTTTAAACAGTTTTTTGAATCGGTATTTTTCTGGCGGCTGCTGCGCAATACTTTCCTGATAAGCCTTTACGGCCTGTGTTTTGGATTTCCTGCGCCCATAATTTTGGCCCTGCTTTTTAATGAATTAAAAGACGGCATGTTCAAAAGGACAACACAGACCATCAGTTACCTGCCCCATTTTATTTCCACCGTAATAATCGTATCAATGTTTGTGGAATTCCTCTCTCCTTCAAGGGGCCTTATCAACAATTTTTTGGCCGCTCTTGGAAGAGAAAGAATTTATTTCCTTGGAGATCCCAAATACTTTAGGACGATCTACACGGTGATGAACATCTGGCGCAGCATCGGCTGGGGAACAATCATTTACCTTGCGGCATTGACAGGCATCAACCCCGAACTCTACGAAGCGGCCATTATTGACGGATGCAGCAGGATGCGCCAGACCATCCACGTTACCCTTCCCGGAATTGCGAACACCATCGTCATTATGCTGATCTTCCGTATCGGCGATTTGTTATCGGTAGGTTCGGAATCAATAATACTGATGTATAATCCGGCGATTTACGAAACATCTGATGTTATTTCAACTTACGTATACCGCCGCGGACTTGTAGAGGCCCAGTACAGTTTCGGCGCCGCTGTCGGACTGTTCGACGCGGTAATCGGGCTGGCCCTTATCGGGATAGCCAACACACTGGCAAAGCGTTACTCCGAGACGAGTCTGTGGTAACAAAGCCATGAAGAAAAAGGCTGGCCGGCTGGTATTCGAATGTTTCAATTTCAGTATTATGATCATTATTTCTGTATTGATGCTTTACCCGTTTCTTTTTGTATTGGCAGCGTCCTTTTCATCAGGGAGCGAAGTTTCGCGGGGTATGGTCGGTATTATTCCCAAAGGATTTAATGTTGACTCGTACAGGGCGGTTTTTCAGTATAAATACATTTGGGAAGGTTACCGCAATACACTGCTGTATACGACTGCAGGAACCTCGATAAACCTTGCCTTTACCATGGCAGGCGCTTATCCGCTGTCGCGGAAGCAATTTTACGGCCGGGGTGTTTTTACTTTTATTATCGCGGTAACCATGTTTTTTTCCGGCGGCCTTATTCCTACCTACCTTGTAATGAAGTCCTACAAACTTCTGAATACTTTTTGGGTCATGGTAATACCGGGCGCAATCAATACCTGGAACATGATCATCATGCGGACTTTTTTTCAGAATATCCCCAACGAACTGGAAGAGGCCGCGGTTATTGACGGCTGCTCGGATATCGGAGTCCTGTTCAGGGTGATCCTGCCCCTGTCAACCGCTTCGATTATGACAATAGGAATGTTCTACGCTGTGGGGCACTGGAACTCCTGGTTCAACGCTTTTATTTACCTGCGGGATCAGTCCAGGTATCCCATACAGCTCTGGCTAAGACTGATAGTTCTGCAGAACCAGATAAACGACATAACGCTTATTGCCAGCCAGGGTGCGGTTGATCAATCCGCGGAAAGATTGGTCTCGGATACCATAAAATACGCTGTTATAATTGTAGCCGCGGCTCCCATATTATGCGTGTACCCGTTTATTCAGAAATATTTTGTAAAGGGAACAATGATTGGTTCGGTAAAAGGTTAACAGTAAAAGGTTGAAAAGACATTCTTTTGCCTTTATATTATTAATATAATAACGGAGGTTGTTTGATGAAGGTTAATCGTAATCGTTGGTTTTTATTAATTGCCGCGGCGGCAACATTTACGCTGCTGGTATCCTGCAGCGGGAAGTCAGGCGCGGGAAACGTCAGCGCTTCAAAATTGCTGGATCCCAAAACTCCTGTCACCATCAAATACTGGTATCCTCTTAACGCCGGAAACAATACCGAAGCTGATTTGCACGGACCGGGGCTGGACAAGCTTTATGAGGCAACCGGCGTAACCATAGACTTTATAGCAATACCCGCGGCCGGCACCGAGGAACAGTACAATCTGCTTATGGCTTCCGGTGATATTCCCGATGTGGTTGCATATAATGTCAGGGGCCTTAAACAATACAACAAAGCCTTTATTCCGGTTGACACTTACATCAAGGGCAACCCGGGCAGGTATCCCATGCTCAACAAATACTGTTTTGACGATTACCTTAACGCTTACCTGGGCGATGAGGACGGCCACCTGAGGATAGTGCCCATGCTGGCTACCCGGCGTATAGGCGATATTCTTATGCTGCGCACCGACCTTCTACAGAAGTATAACGGCGGCATAATGCCCGTTACCGCTGACGACTGGTATAACCTCCTTACAGCAGCCAAAAACGACGGGAAAATAGGTTTTATGTCCCGTTACCAGAGAGCCGGACTTTTGTACCGCCTGCTTGCCGGCTACATGGACTGCGTTATTGAGGATTATTTTGTTGAAGACGGCGTTGTCAAATACGGCGTCACCGATCCCAGGCTGCGCGCCGGGGTGGAGCTTGCCAGGAAATGGTATGCCGAAGGACTCATTGACAGGGAATATCCTTCCACCAATTCAACGATATGGTCAGAGGCAGTCTTGCGCGGCGATGTATTCGCCACCCATGACAATATCCAGCGCGTCCAGTGGGCTGTTAACGATTATATGTATGTGCAGAATCCGCCGGTGCCTTACCGGATGGCCGGAGTCGGTCCGATGCAGAGTCCAATAACAGGAAAACGCAATACAGTAATCCACTACCCGCGCGTACGCGACAAGAGCGCAAGTATTTCGGTTAATGCCAAGGCGCCCGAACGCATCCTTGACTTCTTTGAATACTGCTTTACCGATGACGGATTTATCCTGATGAACTTCGGCATTGAAGGGCTTTCTTTCTCCTATGTAAACGGAATCCCGTTCCCTGATCCAACCTACAGCACCCGCAAGGACCGCGGGGAAGTGCCTCCAATCGGATCAACCATGGATATGGTCAAGAACCAGGCCGACGAATTGTTCTTCAATTACAATGACCCGGCAAGGGAAGACCACCGCCTTACAAGAGAAGCCCGCGATCTTTACATGAACAACGACTTTATCAGGGAAAACTGGATTGCCTCTTTGAGCTTTACCGACGCCGAACGCCAGATCCTGTCTCCCATCAACGCTGAGCTCAACACCTACCGCGGCGAGATGCTGGACAAATTCATCATGGGTGTGGAAACCATGGATCACTGGGACGCTTTTGTATCGCAGATCAAGAGAATGAACCTTGACCAGGCGGTAAAAATTTACCAGGACGCCCTTGACCGGATGATCAAGAAATAAGTTATAACAGAGGGGCCATGTACACTTGTAAAGGCTCTTCTGTTGAAAAAAAGCTATGTTTAAAAACAGCTATGTTGAAAAACAGCTACGTATTGCCTCAAAAGAAAATCTAGCCGAAAAATAGTGTGCCTCAAAAGAAAAAATCTAGCCGAAAGGTTTGTGGGAAACCAGTGTTTTTCAAGAAACCTTTGTGGAAGGAATATTTGCTTCATTCACAGAAAGTTTCAAGAGCCTGTCACGGGCTATATCCAATTGCCGTTTCAATTCAATGGGGTTCAGGGCGGCTGCCCTCCGGCGAAGTTCCTCCTTGCACTCATCGCTTATATCAGGAGACTCC
>WQZG01000063.1 GCA_009780855.1 Treponema sp. | reverse complement strand
GGAATCCAGGACCGCCACAACCCCGCGATCGCTGGATCGCCGCATTAGTCTGCCGAACCCCTGCTTAAATTTCATTACTGCCTCGGGCACAGACAGATCCATGAACGAATTGCCGCCGGTTTCTTCCAGCCTTTCGCAGCGCGCTTCAAATACCGGATCGCTGGGTGTCTTAAACGGGAGCCTGCAGATTATTACCAGACGCAGGGTATCGCCCGGAGCATCAACGCCTTCCCAAAAAGAAACTGTTGCAAAAAGAACACTCGTCCTGTCTTCAAGGAATGTTTTAAGCAGTCTTGAACGATCGTCGTCTCCCTGTTTTAATACGCGGATACCCTGATCCTCAAGCCGGGGCCTGGCAATTTCCCAGGCGCTCTGCATTGACTGGTATGAAGTAAAAAGGACCAGCGCCGATCCTCCGGAAATCCCGGTTAAATCCGCCGCGGCATGATCGACGAACGTGCTAAAACCGCCCTCCGCCGGCATCGGCGCGTCCGATGGCACGGCGAGCAGTACCGCGGAATCATAGGGAAACGGCGACGGATAAATTCCTGTGAGCAGGCCGCGTTCCTGCAGCAGGTCAAGGCCGCAGCGGTTCATCCAGTAGCCAAAAGAATTTTCACCCTGCCCCACTGTTAATGTGGCGGAAACACAGGCAACTGTTTTATTTGGATCGAAAAGCGACTCCCTTAGACTCTCCGCCACATCAAGCGGGGTTTCTGTAAAGACAGCCCAGTCAGACTGTGAACGCCCGGCGGCGCGGCCCGAATGTTTTTCGATCCACATTACCTTGTCAGGGTTTTCATTGTAATCCATAAATGAAGCGCAGAGGTCCGCGGCGTTTTCCAGATGACGGACCATGGCCCTTATTTCCCAGATTAAACTTTCATCGCTTACGGAATTATATTCCGGCATTGTTTCCAGAATATCCCTTATTTTACCCGCAAAAATTTGTATGTTTTTTTTAAGCGACAGAAACGGTGTTTTTAAAACTGAATTTATTATGTCATCCTTTTGAAATGTAAGTCTGAATACTCCGTCAGACCGGCATAATTGAAGTGCCGATTCGTCAAGATCATCCATGGCCTTGCGGATGCTGTCCATGCAGCTATTGATGCCGGAGGCTTCATCATTTAATCCGTCTCCCAAAAAAGCCTTTGACTGTTCAGCCGGCAAAACATCCGCCAGCCGTATTAGCAGGCCGCTTCTGACAGTGCTTCTGCGGTTCTTCCGGTACAATCTGGAAAGGCTGCGGAAAATCCCAAATCTGCTGAATTCATTTGAGAAGAATGAAGTTGCCGCGTCTTCGATATTGTGCGCTTCGTCAATAATTATGCGCCGGTACGGCGGCAAAACAACAGTATCTTCGTAACCGGCGCCTCCGTGTCGGGCCGCCAAATCCGCAAACAAAAGATGGTGATTAACAACCAGAATTTTCGCGTCGGCCGCTTCCCTTCGCAGGATCATAACAAAGCATTTTTCGCGGTAAGGGCAGCGCAGTCCCATGCAAAGATCCCCTTCCGAACAGATCCTTGACCATAAGCCTTCCTGCGGAACAAAGCTCAGTTCGGAACGGCTCCCGGTTTCGGCCTTTTCTGCCCAGAGGGTAATTGCTTTTAACCCTTCGTATTCCTCCTCGTCCAGCGGAGGCTCCCGCAGTGTTTCTTCAAGACGCCTGCGGCAGATATAGTTGCCTCTTCCCTTTACCAGCACCGCCTTGATTTTGGGCGCTGTCTTTGATTTTGATTTGGGCAGTATCGCGGGCAATGCCGCTGCCACAAGCGGAATATCTTTTTCATAAAGCTGCTGCTGCAGGGTTATTGTCGCGGTGGAAATAACAACCCTTTCGTTGTTAAGGTAAGCAAAACACAACGCAGGCAAAAGATAGGCAAATGATTTACCGACCCCGGTTCCTGCTTCCGCGGCGATTAAAGCGTCTTCGTTAAAAGCCTTTATTACAAGGCGCATAAGGTCAAGCTGGGACTGCCTGACTTCAAAAACAGGCAATCTGGCAGCCACCTCACCGCCGTCCTCCAATGCCGAAATAATGGCTTTTTCGTCCAGTGCCAGACGCACCTGTTTGCTGACTGGCTCAGCGACAACATAAACTTCGGCCACCTGGTTATCAACAATAAAAGAACCAAGCCCGCTGTCCGCTGCCCTGGACGCAATAATAAGATCGTTGTCCGAAGGCGTAAGGTTCCCAGAAGGATGATTATGAATCAGGACATCTGCTGCAGGACTTTCATGCGGTTCATCCGGCGATTCTTCCGGGGATTTTGCTTCGTTAGGCTGGCTGTTCCGGATTGCCAATACGGCTTTTTCGTTACCTCTTGCTGCAATCTGGATCCTGCAAATCTTTCCTTTTTCATTTAAAAAACCCAGAGCAAAGACCTCGTTACCCTGAGCTTCGTTGATTTCAGACCTTAGTTGTTCTATAGCTGCTGTTAAAAAACGCTTTTCCGCCTTCATTATAAAACCTTTTTATCGTAAACCTTATACCCAATCTCATTGTCTGAAATTTAATACACGCTCATAATTTACTTTACGTTTAAATTACCAATATTGATAAACTATACAGAATACAAGCAAAGATAGCAAGTTAAAAAAAGCTGTTGACCCGTTCTGGACGCTGACTCCAACAGCGCAGCACGCTGTTGACAACCGCGAATGTTTTATTTATTTTGGTAATAGATAAAAAGTTAATATAGACAGACTAGCTCACCTGGATAGAGCGTCAGCCTCCGGAGCTGAAGGTAGCGAGTTCGAGTCCCGCGTCTGTCATAATAATGTTGTCAAAATAATATTCATGATCATAAATTAAGCTTCGAAGTGGCGCAATACGTTTTTGCAGATCCTGAAAGACTTGAACGATATGATCGGAGTGAATCAAATACTTCTGAAGAAGAACGATGGCAGACTATTGGGAAAGTCTGAAAGGAGGAATTATAATGGGTATTATCAAATCGACGGTAGTGGTTGGTCAAAAACCACCTAAAAAAATTTTAAAAGAAGCAAGGAAAGCTGCAAGGTATCCCATAAATTATACTGCAGACTGTCCACCTTCTACTCCCGAAGCATTAAAAGAATTCGCACAGTTGGCTGCGGAACGAGACCGGCGTAAAAGAAACAAACAGTAACGATCCGCATAACGCCGGATATTTTAAAAAGTTATAAGGCAATGGGCAGCGGTTACACCGGTATTATGGCTGATGTATTACAATATGCCGTCAAGAATCCTGGTGTGCTTGCCGAAGCCATAAAGTAATTTAATATACAATGTTTAAAGCGCAAAAAGAAACCGGCCGAATCGCAAATTACAAACTCATGGTTGAAACCGCAAAATCATTCCTGGAGGGAGAAACCGACCTTATCGCTGCACTCGCGAATATTTCGGCATTGATAAAATTTTATGTGGATGATATCAACTGGGCCGGGTTTTATTTGCTCAAGGGAAATGAGCTGGTGCTGGGGCCTTTCCAGGGTCTCCCCGCCTGCGTCCGCATCGGGGAAGGCAAAGGCGTCTGCGGCAGAGCGGTGCTGGACGCTAAACCGGTTATTGTGCCGGATGTACGTTTATTCAGCGGTCATATCGCCTGTGACTCGCAGTCATTGTCCGAGATTGTAATTCCGTTTTTTAGGGCAAAAAAAGTTTGCGGTGTTTTGGATGCGGACAGTCCCCTGCCCGGCCGTTTTACCGAATTGGAAAAAGAATATTTATCTCAGATAACAGAAATGCTGAATTCATTTATGGATGCGTCCTAACAGCATTAATTACACACATTTTAATATTTAAACTTTTTTCTTGCTGTGGTATGATTTTTTTATGAAAACACTGGGATATTATAACGGCGATACCGCGGAAATCTGCGATATGCGGGTACCCATGAATGACCGGGCCTGCTGGTTCGGCGACGGGGTTTACGAAGCGGCCCTTGCCGCCAACGGGGTTATCTTTGCCCTGGAAGATCATATAAACCGTTTATTCAGAAGCGCTTCCATGCTGGAAATCGATGTGCCTTTGGGTAAAGCGGAACTAAAGGAGCTTCTGGTTTCACTGTTAAAAAAGGTTGAGAGTTCTGTAAACTTTGTTTACTGGCAGCTTACCAGGGGCACCGCGGATCGCAGCCACGCGTTTCCTGAAAATCCCAAAACCAATCTTTGGGTTACAATTAAACCTTTTACAATGCCAGATCTCCGTCAAAAGATTAAATTAATTACAGTTGAAGATACAAGATTTTTGCATTGCAATATCAAGACTTTGAACCTTCTCCCCAATGTAATGGCCAGCGAAAAAGCCAAAAAAGCCGGCGCAAAAGAAGCTGTCTTCCACAGGGCAGAGCGCGTTACCGAATGTTCGCACAGCAATATTCATATTCTAAAAAACAGCGTACTGCGTACTGCGCCAGCGGATAATTTTATCCTGGCAGGAATTACACGGGCCCATATTCTGCAATGCTGTCCTGTACTTGGGATCAAGGCCGAAGAAAAAGCTTTTACAATAACCGACATGATGACTGCTGATGAAGTTTTTATTTCCGGCACAACATCATTCTGTACGGCCGCCGATCATATCAACGGCATTCCGGTTGGCGGCAGGGACCCGGGGCTTCTAAAAAAAATCCAGGATTTTTTACTTGATAAATTTAATAAGGAAACAATATGAACATTCTTTTTATTTTAACAGATGACCAGGGCGCCTGGGCCTTAAACTGTGCCGGGACGAAATCCCTGCGCACACCCAATATTGACAGTCTGGCGCAGACGGGAACCAGGTTTGACAACTTTTTTTGCGCGTCTCCTGTTTGCTCGCCCGCCCGCGCTTCCATTCTGACAGGGCGCATGCCATCGGCGCACGGAATCCATGACTGGCTTCGCTCCGGGAACCTTGACAGGGACCTTATTGTGAATAACGGCCCGTCCAACACCAATGATGTTTTTGCCAACGAAGACAAGCCCATCCAGTACCTGCGCGGGCAGGTATGTTACACAGATTTGCTTGCAGAAAAAGGCTATAACTGCGCGCTCTCGGGAAAATGGCATCTGGGCGACAGCGTCAATCCGCAGCACGGATTTAACCGGTGGTACACGATCGGACGGGGCGGTTGTAATTATAATAACCCCGATATGGTTGAAAACGGCAAGGTTAAATATGAAAAAGGCAGTTATGTAACAGACCTTATCACAGACAGGGCGCTTGTGTTTCTGGATGAAATGGCCGGCAATAAAAAACCTTTTTATCTGAGCGTTCATTACACCGCGCCCCACAGTCCCTGGGAAGCTGACCAGCATCCGTCCGGCTTGATAGCCGAATACGATAAAAGCGATTTCCTTGATGTTCCCTATGCACCTCCACATCCCTGGTCTGTAGAAACCGCGGGCGCAGCAATGTCCAGGCATGACCGGCTGCGCGGATACTTCGCGGCAATAACAGCTATGGACGCCGGAGTGGGAAGGCTGTTAAAAGCTCTGGATGACAAGGGGCTTAGAGAAGATACATTGGTTATCTTTACATCCGACAACGGAATGAACATGGGCCACCACGGCATTTGGGGAAAGGGGAACGGAACTTTTCCGCAGAACATGTACGACACATCAGTTAAAGTTCCTTTTATAGCCTCTTACCCATCCATGATTCCCGGAGCTAAAGTATGCAGCGAAATGGTCAGCGCTTATGATATTTTTCCGACTATGATTGATCTGCTTAACCTTGACAAATCCGCATGCACCGGACTTCCGGGGAAAAGTTTTTTGCCGCTGTTAACAGGAAACCGGGCACAGGGCAATGTTGCGCTTGGCGGTGTTTCGCAGGATTGTGTTTCGCAAAGCGGCGATGAGCGGGATGTTATTATCTTTGACGAATACGGCCCTGTCCGCATGATAAGAACGCCTTACTGGAAATATGTTCACCGCTACCCCTACGGCCCTAACGAACTCTATGATCTTAAAAACGATCCGGGCGAGGAAAAAAATCTGGCTGCTGATAAAACCCATTCAGCATTGATCCGTGAGATGAGAAACCGAATGGAAAATTGGTTCCTGCGTTATTCCGATCCCCGCGTTGACGGGACAAGAGAAGAAGTTACCGGCTATGGCCAATTGTGCAGCGCCGGAGTTTATGCGCAAAAACCGGTTAAATATTTTCCCGGTAAATAAATGTTTATTAATGGATATCTTATTAATGAATATTTAAAGGGGATTTTTTCTTTATGAAACATTTACTGGCAGGTATATTTATTTTATTGGCTATGAACATATCCGCGCAGCAAAAATTTGCTCTTGTTATAGGCAATGGAAATTATACATCGTTTGGGTCCCTGCCAAATGCCGTAAATGACGCGATGGATATGACCGCAACCCTGCAGAGTATTGGTTTTACTGTAGACCAGGTTCTGAACGGAAACCGCGCCCAAATGGTAGAGGGGATAACAAGGCTCAAAAACCGCTTGTCGGTTTCGGACAATAGTTACGGTTTTTTGTTTTATGCAGGGCATGGCGTTCAATTTAACGGAATCAATTACCTAATACCTGCAACCGCCGATATTCCCAACGCAAATTACCTCGGGGATACGGCCATTTCGGTGCAGACAATGCTGGCCGAAATAAATGACGCAGGCAACGAACTAAATATAATCGTACTTGATGCCTGCCGGGATTTTCCGGCTGCATGGAGCCGAAGTATAAACCGCGGCCTTACAGTTGTCGCGAATCAGCCTGCCGACAGTATTATCGTATATGCGACCAGCGCCGGTTCAACAGCCGCCGACGGAACCGGCAGGAACGGCCTCTTTACCGGCAAACTGCTCCAGAATCTGGCAACTCCGGGTCTTGATGTAAGTGAAATTTTTAGGCGTACCGGAGCGGATGTATCGCAGGCCAGCAACAGGCAGCAGATACCGGCAATATACAACCAGTTCTTTGGATTGGCTGTACTGGATCCCCTGCCCGTACAGCCTGCGCCCGCAGCACAGACAGAGCCGCAAATACAGCCTGCTCCGCTTGTTGCTGCCTTGCCGCCGCCGGCTGCAGATACATCAAATCCCGCGCCGCAAAATAATGCGCCGCGTAACACCGAACCAACAGAATCAGTGTTACCTGCAGCCCGAGAATCTGCGCAATCTGCTGTAAATACCGTGCAAAAAAATACTGAACGAAAATTCGCGCTTGGAGTACAAGCAGGCCCCCAGTTTACACTGATAAATAATTTATTGGGCGTAAAAGGGAACGTAGCATTCTACGCTTCTGTTTACAGTAAATATGCATTTGATATTAAAAACAGTCTGCAAATGGGTGTGTCATTGTCTTTAAACAACGGCTACATTAATACAACTCCGAACGATTATAATTATGTCTACAAAACCACTGCTAATTTTAAAATGTTGAACTTTCCGGTATTGTATGTCCACACTTTTTACCCTGCTAAAAATTTATTAATTATTCCTAATATAGGTTTATTATTTTCGATTGCTATTGGTGATGTGGAATATACCGATTATTATAATTATCCAGATTATCCAGAAGATACTTATACGCATAACGAAGCCAATAAGGTCCCTTTTACTGTTAATTTTTACGGCGGCATTGGTTTAGGGTATAAAATAGGAAACGGACTCATAACATTTAATGTAGATTTATTCGGAGGTATCTCTTCGTTTACAAACAGCTACCATGGAGTACCGGTACTCCTGGTTGGATATGAATACTGGTTTTAATTTGGATTTAACACAATCGCACCCAGATCCTTTGCCGCCAATCATCCTGGCATCGCAATCGCCCAGAAGACAGGAGTACTTTAGGTTATTGGGTCTGCCTTTTACCTGTATACCGGCCGGAATCGACGAAAGCTTTGATCAGTCGGCTTTGCCGTCGGCTATGCAGCAGGTAAAGCCGCAGGATATTGTACTGGATTTGGCAATCCGCAAAGTAAAAAAAGTAGTGTGCGATCTTGCCTGCCAAAATCCGGCCTGGATTTGCGGCGCGGATACTTTGATTTCATATGCCGGTAAATTATTCGGGAAACCGGGCAGCCGCGATGAGGCAAAATCCATGCTGAACGCATTGCAGGGTAAAACCCACGAAGTAATTACCGCTGTCGCGCTTTACAGCGGCCGGTCAGGCAGGATCGACAGCCGCACAGTCTCAAGCGAAGTAACTTTCGCGCAAATGACCGGCGCAGAAATCGAATGGTACCTTGATACCGGAGAATGGGAAGGAGCTGCGGGGGCGTATAAAATCCAGGGCCTGGCCTCCTGTTTTATAAAAGAAATAAAAGGTTCATATTCTTCAATAGTAGGCTTGCCGCTGCATGAATTTTATGCTATGCTTAAGGATAACGGTTACCCTTACGGGGGTATATAAATTAATACCGTTAATTATTACCTGAAGTTTTTGCTATGCAAAAACTTCGGAGGTGAAAACTTTTGGTTTTCATACATTTTCCGCTGTCAGGCTTGCTTGAGCGGGTCCAGTGACAGTGTGATACAGGGAAGGGTGATGAATAAAAATCATATAATGATTTTATTCGTCCTGGAGTTTACCGGAACAGGAAACTCCGCGTGTAAATGATGAAATTTTAAGTGAATTTCATCAAGGGGGAAACTTTGGCAGTAGTTACCATGAAAAGTCTGCTCGAATCCGGAGTACATTTTGGGCACCAGGTAAAACGCTGGGATCCGCGAATGAAGAAATACATCTTCGCGGAACGGAACGGGATCCATATAATCGATCTCCAAAAAACAATACAGGCCATCAAGGACGCCTACGAAGCTGTCCGTAAAGTCGTGGCATCAGGCAAAACAGTTCTGTTTGTAGGAACCAAAAAACAGGCCCAGCAGGCGATTCAGAAAGAAGCAGAGCGCTGCGGAATGTTTTACGTTAACAACCGCTGGCTCGGCGGTATGCTTACAAACTTCTTTACAATTAAGAAATCCCTTTTGCGGCTCAAGAAACTGGAAAAAATGGAAGTTGACGGCACTTTCGAAAATCTGACCAAGAAAGAAATCGCTTCCCTGGGCAAAGAAAGAGCAAAGCTGCAGAAGAACCTGGGCGGCATCAAGGAAATGAAGGATCCCCCGGGCATTCTTTTTATTATTGATACACGCAAGGAATCCATCGCCGTGGCAGAAGCCCAGCGCATGAACATTCCCATAGTCGCTGTTGTCGATACCAACTGTAACCCGGACGGAATTGATTTCCCCATACCCGGCAATGACGACGCGATAAGGGCGATTACCCTTTTTACCCAGATTATTGCAAACGCGGTAATTGAAGCGGATAACGAAGTCGGACTCAAGATCATCGAAACCCTTGGCGACGAGGACGAAGAAACCGAAGTCCCGACCGACTTTACCAACAAGGAAGAAGACAGGGAAATCGACATTGAATCGTATTCCGGCGAGGCTCCGGAAAAAACCGAAGAACCGGAGTCAGATGAAGAAGACGAATTGCCGGTTGATGTTGATAAAGTATTCGGCGAAGACAATTAAGGGAGAGGTACCAGGAAATGGCGAATATAAGCGCACAGGATGTAAAAACACTCCGGGAAAAAACCGGAGCCGGAATGATGGAATGCAAAAACGCCCTTGTCGAGTGCGGCGGGGATTTTGCAAAAGCGGAGAAACTGCTTAAAGAAAAAGGTCTTGCCGCTGTCGAAAAACGCGCGGATCGCGCGACCAAAGAAGGCAAAGTCGCGGTAAAGGTTAAGAGCAGCGGAGAAGCTGCGGTTCTGGTTGAAATGGTAACAGAGACCGACTTTGTAGCCAAAAACCCGGATTTTATCGCACTTGGCGGCGCTATCGCGGATACGGTTCTGGACAAGGGTTATACCGAAAAAGACATCGCACCGGACAGCAAAGCCTATGCTGAATTAAATAATAAAGTCATGGATCTGGCGACCAAAATCCGCGAGAATATGAGCCTTAGGCGCATTAAGGTAATCAAGGCCGGCGCCGGCGAATACCTGTCAAGCTATATTCACGGAGACGGCGCCATTGGCGTAGTGGTTAAGATGGCAGCGGATAAACCGGAGGCTTTAAAAGACCCGCAATTTACCGAGCTTGCCCATAACCTGGCGCTTCATGTTGCGTGGGCAAATCCCGCGGCTCTTGACCGTGAAAAAATCGACCCGGAATACATCAAAGAAAATACCGAAATATTCCGCAAGCAAATGGAAACCGATGAATCGCTCAAGGGTAAACCGGAGAAGGTTCTGGAAGGCATTCTGAACGGTAAAGTAAGCAAATTCCTCAAATCCATATGTTTGCTTGACCAGGGCTATATAAAGGACGAAAAATTAACTGTCTCCCAGGTATTAAAAGACACGGGAAAAGCTTTGGGAGCCAACATAACCGTTGCCGATTATGTCTATCTTAAGGTAGGAGTATAATGCACCCGGCGATCTCCGCATCCGAGGAAAGGATGAAAAAATCACTCCAGAGCCTGATTGACGGATTCGCAGGTTTACGGACCGGCCGCGCCTCTGCGGCATTGTTTGACAAGATCCGGGTTGATTGCTACGGCGATAAAACACCCCTCAACCAGGTCGCCAACATCTCCGTTCCGGAAGCAAGGCTTGTTGTAATCCAGCCCTGGGACAAGGGCCTGATGAACGAAATCGAAAAAGCAATCAGGAGTTCCGAGCTTTCGCTTAATCCATCCAACGACGGCAAGGTTATCCGGATTTCCATTCCCCCTCTTACCGAAGAACGGCGCAAGGAACTCGTAAAACTTGCCAGGAACCAGGCTGAACAAAGCAGAGTCGCGGTACGCAATATCAGACGGGACGGCAACGACGAATTAAAAAAACTCCTTAAGGACGGCAAGCTTACCGAGGACGAAGAATCAAAAGCGTCCGAGGAACTGCAAAAATTGACCGACGGTTATATCGTAAAGGTCAATCAAACCCTGGAGAAAAAAGAAAAAGAAGTAATGGAAGTGTAACAATGGTTCCTGCTCATGTGGGAATCATAATGGACGGCAACGGCCGCTGGGCTCAGCGGCGCGGGCTGTTCCGCACCCAGGGTCATCTTGAGGGGCTCAAAACAGCAAAAAAAATCGTCAAGGCAGCAGCGGATCTGGGAATTTCATACCTTACCCTTTTTACCTTCTCTACCGAAAACTGGAAACGGTCGGCCGAAGAAGTTGGGTTCATTATTTCGCTGGTTAAAGAATATCTGCGCAGGGAACTGGATTTTTACCGGGAAAACAGGATTAGAATACGGCATACCGGAAACCTTGAAGGACTCCCGCCGGATATCCGCAGTGAAATGAATCTTGCATGCAGCGAAACTGCGGAATTCAGCGGTCTCCAGGTTATACTTGCCTTTAATTACGGGGGCCGCGACGAAATTCTGCGGGCTGTTAAAAAAATCATCGATAAAGGTATAAAAAACCCGGCGGAATCCGATATTGCGGCCAATCTTGATAACCCGGATATACCGGATCCGGATTTAATTATAAGGACAGCCGGGGAATTCAGGACCAGTAATTTTTTGCTTTGGGAAGGGGCCTATGCGGAATACTATATTTCGGATAAACTTTGGCCTGACTGGGAAAGCGCGGATTTAATCCGGGCCGTCGATGAATATAAAAACCGGGATCGCCGCTTTGGCGGAATAATGATAAAATGAACAAACTTATACAGCGTTTATTTATTTTTTTTATCGGTCTCCCCATTCTTCTTGCTCTGGTTTTTTTTCTGCCTGCCTATAATCACCTCTGCCTTAATCTGCTGGTAATCATTTTTGCGGTGCTTGGAGCGCTGGAGTTTCAGAATATATTAAAGTTAAAAAACCTTTACATCTCCGCCGCAGAAGCTGTTGTACTCGGCGGAATTATTCCGTTTTTGGTGACAGCATATGTCAGTTTTAATTTCTACAGGCCCACAATTATTGCCGGTGTTATGGCTGCTTCCTGCTGGCTGCTTATGTCAAGAATTTTTTCTTCAAAAGAACAGCATGATCTTTTTATTGGCCGAATGGCGTCCGGATTTGCTGTATTGATTTATCCGGGGGCTTTTGTGTCCTGGATAATTGTGATGTCCCTGCTGCCGGAACCGGACCTGTTAATAATCATTTTTTTGCTCATGGTTTTTCTCAATGATTCCCTGGCCTGGGCTGCGGGAATGCTTTTTGGAGACGGTAACCGCGGCATTGTAACGGTAAGTCCCAACAAGAGTATAGCCGGTTTTATCGGCGGGCTGCTTGCGTCGGTGCTGGTCGGCGCCGGCGGAATTGTTCTTATACCAATGATTTTTATTCCCAGGTATATAATGCTTGTGCCTTCAGGAATTTTATTGGGTCTGCTGACCGGTATAGCCGCTACCCTGGGAGATCTGGGAGAATCTGTTCTTAAACGAAGCGCGGGCATAAAAGACTCCGGCGTTATAATTCCCGGACGGGGCGGAATCCTGGATTCCATTGATTCGGTAGCCATGGCAGCCCCTGTTTTTTATTTTACCTACAGGCTTTTGTTTGTAAGTTAACCAATCAAAAAGTCAAAAAAACAGAATGAAAAAAGTTGCTGTTCTGGGCGCTACAGGTTCCATAGGAAAAAGTTCCCTTGATGTACTTCGCGCCAACAAAAATGATTTTGAACCTGTCCTGTTTACCGCTCATACTGATCTCAATGCCCTGCTCGCGTTAAAAAAAGAATTCCCCAAAGCTCTTGCTGTCCTCTCCGGAGCCGCCGGCCCTGTTAATTATTGCGGCAGGCAGGGTCTGCTGGAAGCGATTGCCGGCTGCGGCGCGGATATAATAATCAACGGGATTGCAGGGGCAGATGGTCTTGAGCCTTCAATCGCCGCGTTAAGCAATGGACGCAGGCTTGCCCTGGCCAACAAGGAAACAATTGTAATGGCAGGCCCCCTTGTTTTTGCCCTGGCAAAAGAAAAAAACGCCAAAATAATTCCGGTGGATTCAGAACACAGCGCGATTTTCCAGTTAATACAGGCCCACGGAAAAGACAATATTGACGAAATAATATTAACGGCATCGGGCGGGCCTTTTAAAAATTTCAGTATTAAAGATCTAGAAAAAGTTACCGCGGACCAGGCGCTGGCCCACCCTACCTGGAGCATGGGTCCAAAAATTACGATTGATTCGGCAACCCTGGCCAACAAGGGGCTTGAAGTAATTGAAGCGGTCAGGCTTTTTGACTTTGATATTAATAAAATTCGGGTAGTAATTCACCCCCAGAGTATTGTCCATTCCATGGTCCGGCTTAAAAACGGGAATATTTACGCGCAGATGTCAAAGCCGGATATGCGCCATCCGATTCAGAACGCGCTGTACTGGCCCAAAATAAACCCTTACAGCCTTGAGCCTCTGGACTTTGGGAACCTGACCCTTGAGTTTGGCAGCCCGGACACTGACCGTTTTCCGATGCTGGCCCTGGCATACAGGGCTTGCGCGATGGGCATAATGTATCCGGCAATTTATAATGCCGCAAATGAGGCCGCGGTGCAATTGTTCCTGGATAAAAAAATCAGGTTTCTTGATATACACCGCATTGTCGGGTATGTTTTAAGCAGCGGGGAATGGTCCGGACAAATGACTAAATTCGATTTGGAAAATATATTGATTATAGACAGGAAGGCCAGGGAAATGGCTGTCGGATTAATCGGGAGTAAAAAGTGGTTTTGAAAATACTGCTCGGCCTTATTGGGCTGGGAATTGTGGTTTTTGTACATGAACTTGGGCATTTCCTGGCAGCGGTTTTTACCGGAATCGAAGTTGAGGCTTTCTCAATCGGATGGGGAATGCCCATATTAAAGAAAAAAATCGGCAAGGTTGAATACAGGCTTGGGTTGTTTCCGCTGGGCGGCTACTGTAAGATGAAAGGCGAAAACGATTACCAGGAAGTCTGGGACCAGTACACCGCGGATAAAAATAAAAAGCCGGATATCCCAAAAGGCAATTTTTTATCGGTAAGCCCTTTTAGAAGAATTATCGTATCTTTTATGGGACCGTGTGCAAATCTTATATTCGCGGTATTGGTATTGTCTGTTATCTGGGGGCTCGGATTTGAAACCTATACCCTGGAAAATAAAATCGTACTGCTCTCCGATGTTACGCCCGGGGATGCGTCCGCAAGCGGGGCGCTTGCCGGCGGAGCTGCCTATCCTGCCGAGGCAGCCGGTATAAAAACCGGAGACAGGATAATTGAAATAAAAGGTCAAAAAATCAATAACTACAGCGACATCCAGGAAAATATCGCTGTTAACGCTGAAGTATCGCTTCCTGTCAAGGTTGACCGCAACGGCAGTATTATTAGCCTGGTCGTTAAACCAAGCCTGGAAAAAAGCACCGGCGCGGGCAAGATCGGCATTTATAACTGGACAGATCCGGTACTTGGAGGAGTCGCGGATGGCAGCCCTGCCGCTGCAGCGGGACTAATGGCCGGAGACAGGATATTAAAAATTAACGGAACAGATATTCCGTATACAGTCGCGCTGATTCCGCTGATGGAAAATAATCCCGCTGTCCTTGATATTGAATACCAGAGGGATAACCGGATATTGCAGACAACACTTTATATGCCCGCGGCTGCTGGTGCAGCCGCTGCCGGCAGCGAAGGCTCAGGCTCTGCTGCCGGCACAGCAATCTCCGGCGATACCGGCCCTGCAGACCCCGGGTTCCTGTGGGAAACCGTTAAAGTCGTATATCCGCGTCTCAATCCATTGGCGGCCCTTGCCAAGGGAACCGCAGAAACCTGGAAAACGTTTACTGTATCGGTAAGAAGCCTTACCCTGTTATTCCGCGGAGTAGATTTAACACAGGCTGTATCCGGCCCGGTCAGGATCACTTACATGATGGGAGAAATAGCGACCGAAGGATTCCAGCAGAGTCTGGGCATTGGCATTAGTTCAATGGCAAATTTCCTGGCTTTGATTTCCATTGCGCTGTGCATCATGAATCTGCTGCCTCTGCCGGTTCTGGACGGCGGCATGATTGTATTGCACGCAATAGAAGCCGCAAGGCGCAAACCTGTTCCTCCCCGGTTTATCGGTATATTCCAGACTGCCGGCGTGGTAATTATTTTTGGACTGATGATTTTTGCCGTTTTTGGCGATATTCTTTTTTTGGTTAAACGCTGAGCGCGTTCTTAACAGGAGCGGATTATGATACAAAAAATTCCGTGTTTTTGCGACAATACTTTTTCCGCCGAAATTCCGGAGACTGTCGATCTGGACAAGGAACCCGGACGTCTGCAGGAAATCCTTGACGGAACCTTTCTTAATTTTATATGTCCGGCCTGCGGCAAAAAACATAAACCGGAATTTTTTATACGGGTAATGTGGCCGTCCAAAAAAACAGAGCTGGAAGTATTTACAGAAATGGAACGCGGCGAATTTTACCGCAGGAAAAAAGAAGCGCCGGCCGGAGCGTTAAAAAAAGAAACGGTAATCGGTTATCCGGAACTTGCCGAGCGGCTGATGGTGTTAAGGGATGAACTTGAGCCGGCAGTCGTGGAGGCTCTCAAGTATTTTTTATATTTAAAGGCCGAAGAAAAATATCCCGATGACGAACCGGAGATTTGGTATAACGGGCTTGCCGATGGTAAATCGCTGGAATTCCATATCCACGGGTTAAAAAAAGAAGAAGTAGCTGTTATGAAGATTCCTTTTTCGCTTTACTCTCAGTACAGCGATGATTATAAAAAGCGCCCCAAAAGCGAAATCTTTGCGGCCCTCAAAGTAAGATCGTATACATCGGTAAAAAACACCATGAGGCCGGAGGCTTTAAAATGACGAGTATTAAAATAACCGGAAGGAATATGGGCAGGTACATAACAGGCAGGAATAAAAATATTTTTTTAATACCGGCAATAGCGCTTGCTTTTCTATTGATGTTTACGGCTGTTCAAAAAACTGCGGCACAGACAAATACTGGTATCAACAACAATCCCGGGAGCCACCGCGGCGCGGTTACGGCGATGCTGACAGATGACATGGGGAGAATTATCAGCGCAGGAGAAGACGGTTTTTTCCAGATTTGGGACCGGCAAAAAAACGCCGCGGCGGAACGGTTCCAGATTGGTTTATTCCCCATTACAGCCATGTCAATGAGGCCAGGTAAATACGAGATTGCGTTTGTGCTTAAGAATGATTCGGGTCTTTACGGGGTTACCGTATGGAATTACGAAACCAAATCAAATATTTTTACCCTGCCCTTTGATGAAGCTTTCGGCGGCGCTTATTATTCGGCTTCCGGTTCCTTTTTGCTGGTAACCGGCAAATACGGGGTTCGCCGTTTTAACAGCGATACAGGAGCGGAAATGACAGCGCCGGCCGCCCTGACCGGCGAAGTTAATTTTGCGGCTACAGGCCGTTCCGAGCGTTCCATGGTCGCCTATTCCAGATCAGGTTATCTTTCCTACTGGGATTTGGAAACCGGCAGCGCAACCCAGGTGGTAAGCGCCCCGGCCGGAATGGATTCTCCCCTGCTGCTTGGGAATAACCGTTTTCTTGCGGGCGTTGACTCCGGCGGCCTTGTCATAGCCGATGCCGTAACAGGAAAAGTATTGGTCCGGGATCAGCTTTACAGGAACGGAATTCTTTTTACAGGAAATCCTGAAGGCCTGGAATTTATATGTCTGGTTCCCGGAACTCCAGGTTCTTTTTCCCGCTATCCGTCAACCCTGTACCATCTGGCTTACCGTACACCAAACAACCGCATTGATACCGTTAACAGAAAAACTGTGCCGTCTGTCATGCCGCTTGTAAATTCCGGGGTAGTAATTTCATCTGACACGGCTGCACTGGGGACTGCCGACGGCAGGGTAATTGTTTTTAGCCAGAACGGAAGCGCCAAACTTATGGATACCCATAACCAGACACTAATACAGGAAACTGCCATATCTTCAACAGCTTTGGCATTTATTACCGCTGATACCCGGCTGGGTTTTGTCCCCGCGGATTTTAACGATCTAAATCCAGGAAGCCTTATGCAGATGGAAGACTGCAGCCCCTACACCTCCATTACCGGCGGCGATACGGATTTTATCCTGTGGCAGCAGCAGAACACCCGTTCCTTTCCCATGATCAAACAGGTATCGGTTATACCGGAAAGGGGAACTGTTTCGGAAACCTATATTAACAGGCTGACACTGAGATTCCCCCTGCGTTCAGTATCCGCTTTTGGTAATCTTTATCTTTTTATGGACACAGTCGGCAACATAACGATTATTAACCAGGATACTTCAGAAGTAGTATTTACATATTTATCAACCGGAGCCCAGGACGCGGTTTTTATCGACAAAAACAACATCCTGATTGGCCGTAACACCGGTCAGGGAAGCGGCGCTTTTATGATGATTAATATAGTCACCGGAGAAACTGTTTCTCTGCCAATGCAAATAGCATTGGGTACCAAAGTCTACCGCGGATCATCGGGCGCGCTGTACGGCGCGGCAATAAGCAGCAGTTATAAAACTTCCCTGGTCTCGATTAATACAGCCAACCCGGCCCGTTCGTACAGCCTTGCTGAAATTGACGCCGAAGAACCCAATCCGGCCATGGCGGAGGAAGCAGGAGTACTTGCTGTTTGTCTGGACCCGGTTAAAGCAAAATTGTTTAACCAGACAGAAGGCCCAACGGCAGACGCTTTACAAAGGAGCCCCGGGTTTCCCGTGCGGCTGCAGGCCGGCGGCGGATATATAATTTCCGCAGATACCGACGGAAATATCTGCTGGCACGATCCTGTTACCGGCAGAATTCTGGCGGTCTTCCGTTTGTTCAGTGACAGTTGGGTATTGGATAAATATGACAACGGAGAAAACGATCCGGGAGCTCACGAAGTGATCAGCGGAAAAGTAACGGGAAATAAATAAAGTCCTGCTGCAGTTTTGCGGGCGGTATTAATACCTTTTATTGCTTTACCGTATCATGGCTCGGATGTTTGCGAATTTTTTCTATTGCGTTAAAAACTGCTTCCCGGACAGAGGAAGCGTAATCGCTTTCTTCCATGGCTGTTGCGGTATACAGGCTGCCCAAAAGGGAAACACGGTACAGCGGTTTTACATTGTTGAGCGCCATGGCTGCCATATCCACGACACATTCATTGCACAGGCATATCGGTCTGGTATATGAATCAAGCTGGCGGCCAAGTTCGGTAACAATCAGTTTTTCGGCTTCGTTATGCAGAAATTCAAAATCAATATTGTCAATAGCAGACATAAATCCTCCAAATGTTTTATTGTTCAGTCTAGATCATTCAGCTTTTGTCGGCAATATAGGGAACAAATCTGGTAAAAGCTTTTAAATAGGTAAGGTCAACGATTCCGGTTGGACCGTTGCGGTTCTTGGCTACAATTAGCTTGACTTTTTGCCCCTTGTCCTTTTCCTGCTGTTCCTGGGTCTTGTCAAGTTCGCGGTCCCTGTCGATAAACATGACCATGTCCGCGTCCTGTTCGATTGACCCTGATTCACGGATGTCCGCCAGATTGGGCGATCTTTTTTCTTTTTCCAGTTCACGGCTTAACTGGGACAGCGCGATTACCGGTATGTCAAGTTCGCGCGCAAGGCCCTTAAGGGAACGGGAAACATCAGAAATAAATTCAAAACGCGCCTGCCTGGGGTTATCTGATGAAATAAGGCCAATGTAATCGATAAAAATAATTTCGATTTTTTCCTGGGTCCGCAGCATTCTCGACATGGCCTGTATGTCAAGAATGGTCATCTGCGGCATATCAACAAAGAACAGCGGCGCAGGGTTTATCCGGTCCGCGGCCTGAAACATACTTGCGAAATCTTTTTTTGTAAGAAAACCGCTGCGGAATTTATTGGAATCGATCCTTGCCTCCGAGGAAATAAGCCTTAGCAGAAGGGATCTGTCTGACATTTCCAGAGAAAAAAAAGCCGCAGGAATTTTTAATTCTATTGACATGTGGGCTGCCATATTGAGGGCCAGAGTCGTTTTGCCCATACTTGGCCTGGCGCCTATAACCGTAAACTCGGTCTTTTGAAAACCGGATGTCAGTTTGTCCAAAGCTTCAAAACCGGACGGAACTCCGGTAAACTGCCCCTTGTTAAAAACTTCAGACAGGTATTCAAAAGTGGTTTTTATTGTTTCCTCGGCCCGCCGGTATTTAAAAAGCCTGCGGGTATCGCTTAGGGAAAAAAGACGCTGCTGGATTTCTTCCAGGATTAACCTGGGACCGCTGGTCTCATCGTAAGCTCTGCTGCCGGCGATGGAAGCCGCCTGGATCAGACCTCTGCGCAGCGAACAATCCTGAACTATCTGTGCGTAATAATCGGCATTGGCGCTGGAGGGGACTATATGAGTGAGCGCGGCAATATAATCAATGCCGCCGGATTCGTCCAGTTTACCGGTTTTTTCCAGTTCGCCTTTTAGAGTTAAAAGATCCGCATGATGCCCTTCCGCGTGGAGGCTCAGTATCGCTTCGCAGACCCGTTTGTTGACTGTGGAATAAAAATCATCGGGCCGCAGCCGCTGCAGAACAACGGCAACAGCGTTCTCATCAATAAGCATCGCCCCCAGTACAGCTTTTTCGGCGTCGTCATTGTGGGGAGGCAATCTGTCCAGGACCGCGGCCATACGGTAACTTTATTCTTTGGCAGTCTCGCCGGCGGCCTGTCCGGTTTCACCGGATTTTTCTGCAGGGGGGGAAGCTGTTGCTCCGGCAGTTGCAGGGGCGGCGGCCGCAGGAACGGCTTCAGCAGTCTGTCCGTCTGTTCCGGCTTTGGCTGTCTGTTCCTCGGCGTCTCTGTGCCTGCGTCCGGGCCGCTGTGCCGGAGCTTTGGTTTCGGTCTTTATTTCCTGTCCGGCAACGGTAACGGTAATTTCTGCTGTAGCGTTTTCGTACAGCCTGATAGTAGCCTTGTACTTACCTACACTCTTGATATTGGAACCGGCAAGCTCGATCCTCTTGCGCTCAATCTGATGCCCCTGTTTGGCCAGTTCATCAGCGATTGTCTGGGTTGTTACTGCGCCGTAGAGTTTACCGTTGGGTCCGGCCGGCATGGTAAATTCAAAGTGGATGCTTTCCAGTTTCTCCTTGATCCCGGCGGCGTCCAGCCGTTTTTCCTGTTTGCGGCTTTCGATAACTTCGCGGCGGGCTTCCAGCAGTTTAACAGTATGTTCATTGTACGGAACGGCTATTTTGCGCGGAAACAAAAAATTGCGGGCATAACCGGATGCCACATCCTTGACATCTCCGTCTTCGCCCAGCGGCGACAGATCCTTGATTAAAATTACCTTCATACCAAGCTCCTTTAAAATAAATCAATTGAATTCGCAGGTTCCCGTACGGGCTCCTGTCAAAACCGGACTTGCCGGTTTTATGCCTGTGGAGTAGCAGGCGGTCCGTTTAAATTTACAATCCTGAAAGTTACCCAGTTTTCGGCAACTCCCAGAACGGCAACAATACCGAGCATTACAGCGTTAATGACCGGACTAAAAAGCAGTAAAACAAAAACTACGGGGAGAAAAAAACGCAGTACCGGCGGGAATCCCGGTCTTTGCATAAAATACCCTACAATTCCGAATCCCTGGGCCAGATACATTAAGGCGCACAGAACAATAATATTCCATAAAATAATTTCCGCGGCAGTCATGAAAAAATTTCTGGACAAAAGCAGCAGCAGCAAAGAAAACGATAAAACCCAGATTATCCTGGGATGCACGTGGAAACTCCTGAAGACCGGATTTTTTCTTGGCGCGCCAAAAAAACGTATAAGGAACAGACTTAACTGCCTGTTAACAAAAAGTATTAAGAGCGATGAAAAAAGCGCGCCGCCCCTGAGGATCATATTCTTCATTACTTCTATGATTTTATCGACATCCAGAGCATCCAGGAGGGCCTTTTGGGTTTCGGCTGTATTGCCTGACCAATAAAAAGCGGCGATTGTTTCCACCTGGCTTTTTACGGAATCATAAAAGGCGGGGTTATTAAAAATCCTGGTAAATAATCCGACAAAAACCAGGGTGCAAAGGGAAGCGCCCAGGACAAGCCGGTAAGCTCCGGGAATCCGGTACGATTTTTGGTCTGCCGGCAGGATGATCCAGGCAAAAGATGCAGCGGCGGCTGTAAAATAAAGCATATCCCAGAACATATCTTCGCCGGGAACATTAAATGTTAAGCCAAAAAACAGAGTAATTAAAAAATTACCCAGAACGGCAAAAACCAATCCTGTCCATAATGTTTTTGGACCCCAGCCAAATCCTACAAAACCCAGCGGTAAAAGAAACAGCAGTACGGCAAAACCGCTGCGGATAAGAAACAGGCTGGCCGCCGCGCCTATAAGTGCGGGAATCCAGGCTGTCGTGTATGATGATTTTGCCGTTACCATGGGAATGCGTTAATCCGCTGCGATTTTAATCCGCCACAAAGGGCAGTAGAGCGATGATTCTGGCTCTTTTTATTGCCAGGGCCAGAGCCCTCTGATGCTTTGCGCAGGTGCCTGTGATGCGCCGCGGCAGAATCTTACCGCGTTCGGTAATAAACCGGCGCAGGGTATCCGCGTCCTTATAGTCAATTTTCAATTTTTGATTGCAGAATTTGCAAACCTTTTTCTTGAAAAAAATCTTGCCTTTTCCGCCCCGTCCGGACTCACCGTCGCGGCCGTCCATTCCATTATCCATACGGTCCATCCGATCCTGCCTGT
>WQZG01000062.1 GCA_009780855.1 Treponema sp. | reverse complement strand
TCTTTACTGCTCGAAAAACCAAAAATTCCAAAGACATTTTCTTTTACGCCCTCAGATAAAATAGAAACCGAAAATTCTTTTGATTTTTTAATACAGGCGTTTGTATAATTGTCCAGGTTGACACAAACTGTCACAGTAACAGGTTTGGAAGTTGCCTGTACTACCGTGTTGACAACACAGCCGGCATATCTGCCGTTGTCCCTGGTTCCTAAAACGTATAACCCATACGAAAGATTATATAGCGCGGACTGGTTCATAATGTACTCTCCCCGATGGCATAACGTGTATTAATTTATCAAACATACAGAATAACCCGGCGTTACAGAGTATTTTGCTGTATTTATGTAATATTTTAACCTTATTGGTAATTATTGTCCATAAGAAATTATTTTAATCTCTGTTACTGCCAGCAAAAGACCGGATATCCTCCCGCTGCCATAACCCAGGGCTTGTTCAGGTCATTGCCGAACTCCCAGCCCAGCGCTTCCCAGGTACTTTGATCCATTAGATTGGCTTCCGAAATGTCAATACCGTCGTTTTCTGTGTCTGGTGCAAATGAACCGTCAAAATTTACCATTGAATCCAGCGCGTAATTGTTTTCTACGGCAGCGGTTGTATTTTCGATTAAGCCCGCGATACGTCCATAATTTCCTTCTGTATTAATCGATGGGTTTATCGCAGCGCAATTGGCAATGGCGCCTTCGTCAGCATATCCTGCGATACCGCCGGCATTTGTGTTTCCGGCAAAAATTTCTGCCGTACTGTAGCAGTTCGTGATCATGCTTGCCGCGTACACGCTGTCCCCCAGATATCCGGCTATCCCGCCGGTATTGCTATAACCGGTAATTTGGCCTGTGCTGTAGCAATTGCTTATTAAAGAATCATTTATTACTTCTCCGGCTATACCTCCGGTACTGAACCAGGTTCCTGTTATTTTTCCTGAACTATAACAATTGATAATTTTGCCGTTGTCAAGTTTACCTGTTATGCCGGCTGCGCCTGTATTGCCAAAATTAATTGACAGTTCTGCGGCAATCTCAACTCCAAGATTACACACGCCTCCGCCTTCGATGACTCCGAATAATCCGGCATAATCAAATTCATTATCAATCATTAAATTTGTTATTTTATGGCCGGCTCCGTTCAGCGTGCCGGAGAAACCCAAATCTGTTGTACCGACCGGAATCCAGCCGTCTCCTGTTGCATAATTGACAAGCGAAATATCATTCATTAAAAAATAATTTTTGGAAAGATCATTTCTGATACCGTCAAGTCCGGCCGGAGTATCAATCCCGGTCCAGACCCCGTCAAGCCACACGGCGTAAAAATTAATGTCGTTTTTTACGTTGAATTTCCCGTTATAGACTTTTGGCGCACCGGCAATCTGCCAGCCAGCCAATGTATAACCTGGATTGCCCAGATCGTCTTTCCAGTCTGCCAAAGTTATAACGGTCCCGGGTTTTACTGTTTGCGTTAACCCGTCTATGATAGCGGTTCCGTCATAAAAATATACGCTGCATTTAACACCGAGGCTGGGATTTGAACATGCAGCCGCGGCAAACATAACAAGCGCCAGCAGCGCAAAGCCACCAAAAAAACCGGTTTTATTTAACATATTGAGCCTGTATCATTACATCACGCAATGCCTTGTTGATACGTGTCTGATACCCTCTTCCGGTTGATTTAAACCATGCCAATACATCAGCATCTATTTTTATCGAGAGAGGTATTTTTACAGCTTCAATTTTCCAATATTTTTGATGTGCCGGTTTCATTCCGGCAATTTGACTTGATGTTAATTTTGGAGCATCCCTGCTATAAACAACAGGAAAATTTTTTATCTCTTTTATCTTTTCAGGACTTAACTTTATTGAAGTAATCATTATATTCCTCCTGTTCAAGATTGTCCGCCTGGCGGGCAGAAATTATTTTAATCCGTTTCCTAAGGGAGTAATATGTATATATTGTTTAATATATACTGTCAAGTATTTTTTTAATAAATACAAGTGTAAAATCATCTTTAATATTCAAAAGATGTCTTGTTATCAGTTAACTTTACTTTTACAAAACGCGGTGAAGCTCGCTTCCCGTAAAAATTCAATGCGGCGGCCTCTAATCTTTTTCCGCTGCTGTTGCACAGCACAAATCCTTGTTTGTCGGCGCCAAAGGTACGGTAACAATATTCAGTTTTACTCCGGATTTCAGAAAAACAACAATTAATCACATTATAATTGGCAGGTAATTCTTCTGCAATTTGCAATACATCGCAGCGCCATGCACCAGAAAGTTGTTCGGTCGACTCGGTGGAAATACCATTGAACAACGCCATTTGAGTACCGCCGCCTGTTTCGGTCAATAACGGCAGCAAATCAACCGCTGCCATAATGCCGTCCTGAGTCATAAATTTAGATTTATCATAATAGTCCGAAAGATCTACCGCTAATTTTTTTGTGTGGTTTACGAGGTACCCTGAATATTTTACCGAACACGTATAATTCCAATCAAAATATTTTTCAGCATCGTCCAGAACTTTTGATTGATTCATACGCTTCCAGAGTTTATTGTTTTCATCAATGAATTTTACTTTATCCCAAAATTTTTCTTTCCGTGCACTTTCACTGTTTTCTGTTACACTGTCATCATAAAAATCTTTCGAGTCTGCAAATACAGATATACCAAGCAGATATTCCTGATTTGAAATTTTTCCAATGGAATCTTCGCTTAATATATCATCTCCAGCCCACATAATATGGCATGGTTTTTCACGCAGTAAATAATGCATGGTTTTTACTGCTCCGCTGAAGGAATAACAATCCGAATGGAATTTGTCACAAAAATACACGCAGCATGTTTTTGCTTCCAAGTCATATGCACAGGCGTTAAAAATTTGCCCCATATAATCACCTCATCTTTAAAATTGGCTGTTGCAGGAGTAAAAAGTAATGATTTTTAACTGAGTATTTTACATCTATAGCGGTTCTGTAACGCTTCCTTATCTCTCAATATATAATTCTGCTTTTCCTGCGCCTTCTGTATCGCGGTATCCATTTTCAATGCCTCCTCGGCCTCCTCCATTTTACCATATCAATGTAATGTATTTCCACCGCCGTTGCACGGCGTACGCATCGGTTAAAAGCGTCTGGTTATTGTCTTCTTTGAGATGATAACAGGTGTGGAAATCTCCTGAAGGCATAAACTCAAAATCGACAATGTTGATGCTAATTACTTTGGGCAGTTCACTGTAGGTCTGTCTTTTGCCAAGGTCTGAAAAAATTGTTGAGGAGGTTGGCCCTACCGCCTGTTTTTGCATACCCCACACAGGGAAGCCATAGGAGTAAAACCATGAAAACCATGCAATACAAAGGTTATGCCGCCCGTATTGAATACAGCGATGAGGATAAATGCTTTGTCGGTCATATCGCCGGCATACGCGACATTATTGGCTTCCACGGTGACAGAGTGGATTCGCTGAACGCCGCCTTTGAGGAAGCCGTTGACGAATATCTTGAAACCTGCGAACACGAAGATATATCGCCTCAACGTCCCTTTTCCGGCAAAATAATGCTCCGTCTTTCACCTGAATTACATGCCGAAATCGCCATGAAAGCCGAGGCTCACGGTAAATCCCTCAACCAATGGGCCACAGAAGCTTTGGTCATTGCCGAATAAAAAAATAATATCCTGAGTTACTGCATTATACAGGAATCAAATAATTAATGATATTTTATAATCCCGTCCTGCATTCCCGCAATATATCAACAATCTCTTTTGTAGAAATATTCAATTTTATACGCGGAATATCTTCAAGCGGAGACTTGCCAAACTGGTCATTTTCCTTTATTGGAAGTAATCTATATCTGTTCCCATCGCTATTATTTATTATTACTTCATCCACCAGTGCAGTTTGAAATACCTTCGGAATATCCTGAGTAAATTCATTGTAATCAAATTCTTGCATTCTACCCTCCAAAAACAACAAGGCCAAGTTCATTACCTATTTTAATCATACCGCCATCAAATGTAACCAGAGGTATATGTAAGCGCATTGCAACCTCTAAATAATAAGCATCATATGCATAAATTTTATACTTCCATGCGATTTTCAATGCTTTTTCAAGATCAATATTGATAATCCTGATTGGTATTTGCAAAAAATTTTTTACTAGACCAAGCATTTGTTCTTCGGAAGTAATAATGTGTTTCTTCATCATTCTTGTTAAAGCATTGGAGATTTCAAAAGAAATAATGTTGGGAGAAATTATTATTGAATTTTTGGTATAATTTATTATTTTTTGAGCATCCGGTTCGTCGGCAATTACAGCTATTACTGCGCTGGCATCCAATAAAACTTCCATTATTATATTTTACGATTTACGATTCAAAATTGTCAAGGATATAAAAAAGTTACTTAAAAAACACCTGGCCGCTTGGGTGCCTGGCACCCTTTTCAATCTGAATGAAGGCATATCTTGAATTTCACCTCATGGCGGCACGGAGATCTCGTCGAATCTTTGGTTCGCGAACACAGAGCTAATTAATCGATCTTCTTCCGTGTGCGCTGTGCCCCTGTGCCGCTGTGAGATATATTCGCACAGGCGCAAAGGCGCAAAAAAATAAAAACGCCCGGCCGCTTTTCCATTCATACTAAAAGATATTGAAAAATTCATCCAAAGGCCATATATTAAGTTCATGGGCTCCAATACCAAATATAAAGCCAGCCTTTTCTCGTTCCTCTTTAGTGACCCAGATATATTATGAAAAAATACTCGGAGACAGGAATATTTATACCTCAAAAGTAATTCCCATACCCCGGCCGGAATTTTTTGTATTATATAATGGAGTGGCGCTGTATCCGGACGAAGCTGTATTAAAACTGTCGGATGCCTTTGAAACCAGTACGCCTCTGGGATTAGCAGAAAAGGGAAGCCCTGCACTGGAACTCGCAGTAAAGGTACTCAACATCAACGAGGGAAAGAATGAGGAGATAGCGAAGAAATGCGGAACACTTGCCGGGTATAGGGCGTTTATAGGGAAAGTGAGGGAGTTTGAGAAGGAAAGCGCTAACCTGAAAGAAGCGGTGGTTAAAGCGGTACGGTACTGCCGTGACCATGAAATATTGAAGGAGTTTTTGGAACAAAACGCTACGGAGGTAATGAATATGCTTATAAATGAATGGAAGATGGAAGACGCTCTGGCGGTCCGTTTCGAAGAAGGGATGGAAAAGGAGCGTGAAGACATTGCCCGAAATGCGCTTGTTGAAGGCGCCTCTATTGAGTTTATACAAAAAATTACCGGTCTTGACATAGAAAAAATTAAAAGCTTATCGGTACAAAATAATCCATAAATGCAGTGTTATTTTTAAAAATAAATTAACTTTTTTCGCGTAATTTATTAACCGGGCGGTGATAAAAAAGAAACCAATGACTTTATGCTAGCTTTATTAAAACCTGTTGTCTGAATTTTTTTGCCGTGAAGTGTCTCGAAAGTAATGTCCCCAAAGAACAATCCCGCGTCAATGCTGATGGCTCCGATATTTTTTCTTGGTATGATGTTCGCTTTATAACCAAAAAAATGTTTTTTACTTAATGTCACGTTATTGGAATCTACTATTATTTTTTCCGGAAAGAAAAGATTGCCGAAGGTAACTCTGGAAGCTGTATATGTAACCATATTAACCTCCTTGCTGCCTAAAAAACGCCCGGCCGCTTAAGACCAGGCGTCCGATTGCTTAACCATGTAACATGGATTTTAAAATGCGGCTGATATCTTTTTTAATCAATTGACTGGTGGATTTCTTTTCTAACTGCGTTTTGAATAGAGTTTGATACAGTTCCGATAATTTTTACAACAATACCCTGATACAGAGTGTATATTTTATCACAGCGAATCGTTGAAGATTTCGGAAGCTGTCCGCTTATCATATCACTATTATTAATTGAGATACCTCCTTGAGAAAGATTAGATGTAATAGCTGCAACAACTATATCATGGCTAACTGTTGTATTATACTGGTCATTTGAAATAACAAGAACAGGGCGTTTTTTTGCAGCAGATAAGTCCGTAAATGGAACAGGAATCAATAAAATTTCACCTCTCTTATACATTATTCCAAACCTCGTCTTCCGGATTATCCCAAAAATCTGTGCTGCTCATGCTTGCCGCTTTTATTTCATGAGTAAGGTTTATATCATTTTCTGATAGGCCAAGAGTAAATTTTTGAAAAGTAATGAATTCCTGTAGCTTTGCAATCACGGTATCCGGCAAGTTGTCAATTTCATTTTTTATATTTTCACGGCCACTTATAATGAACTCTTCTTTTATCATATTGTTATCCTTTGTCTTGTTTTAAATATATTCTTTTTATTGAAAAAAACAACCCGTATTAATAAAATAAAGGCGCCTGGTACTTTTTTTTACCGGAAGCTGTATATGTAACCATATTAAACCTCCCTGCTGCCTAAAAAACACCCGGCCGCTTTGCAGCAACCGGGTGTTACAGGTTTTACTTCAACCGGATAATCCGGTGTCAGTCACCTTTTCTAAATCAAATTATCAAAGAAAGAAAGAAATGGGATCACAATGGATGTAAATGTAATAGGGGCCATTTCCTGTTGGGCACGGAACCGATGCTTTGTTGTCATGGTTGAATCCAGTGGTAGCGCCCAGTTTCTTGAGATCCGCTTCCTTCTGGGAGTGGATGTTGCCGTTGTTGGTAACCGGCAACTGGTTGAAAGCTGTCATTCCAAACGAACCGCTGGCAAATTTGTCAAAGGTAAGCTGGATGCTGCCATTAACCAATTGGAGCATTCCGTGGCCGACAATCTGATAATTGTTGCCGACTACGAAGTCAAGCGGGACACCGGCTTCAAGCTCTGCCTGTGTTGCTTTTACAAATACAAAGTGGTTGCTGTTGGGTACTACGAACGGAGTACTGGCTTTGGGATCTTCCGGCTTTTTGCTGTCAAAGAGCGGGTTGCCGTTCTTTGCATTAAGTCCGGCGAGAATTGTAGGTACATTGCCCTTATTGGTTGCGGTTACCGAGCTATAGGCCGGAGATACGGGCCGGATGTAAGTATTATCAAAGCAGGGTTTATTCCCGTAAATCGGTACTAACTGAGGCTGGCAATAAAGAGGATCTGCGCGGTGTTCGGGATTTTCACAAACCATGTAAACCACATCCACTATCTTGCTTACGCCGTCAAAAGTCTGGTAATTGGCAATTACGTCGTTAATGGCTGCTCTTTCCGCATCAGTTATGTTCTGAATCTGATCAACAGTAAAAGGCACTTCGTTCAATAAATACCATGTAATAACCTGGGTCACAACCCTGTTATCTGCCAAAGGACCATAGTTCGCTTCGATGAAGTTATACGCTTTTGCGAATTCTGCGTAGTTGGCCATTCTCGTCGCAACCATATATCCATCGCATTCGCCTGCCTGGGCGAGCGGGTTATAACTGGTATCACCGGCAAAAGAAACTGATCCTGCATGGGCGCAGTAGGTCGGGTATTTGGTCACATTATTGGGATCGTCTGTAATCCACATCGGGAATACTTCTCCGGTGCCATTGTATCCATTAAGGCCCAATCTTACCATATTACCGGTATCATAGCGCATGATTTTATAGAGAGCATTGTAATCAAAGTCTATTTTTTCATTAATCTGGATACCATTGATGATGGTGACTGACATATTGTTCGATACAGGTGTAAAAACTGTTTTTCCTGCTGCTGTTAAGACTTCCTGAACAGTGTAGGTGCCATCAGCAAGGCCTGTAAAATGAATAACACCGCTGGCATCTACCGGCGCAAACTGAACGACCTGGCCGTTCTGGAGCAGGTTGAATCCGGTAATATACTTACTGTAATCAATGTTTTTAAGACTGGCCCAATAAGCAATGTTCATGCCATCAACGTTCTTTGTGAGAATGATTTCACCTTTAGGAGCAATTTTGAAATTACCAGTGACCGAATAGAGATAAGTCTGTGTTTCAGTGCTGATAAGCGGCTGGAATAAAGGCTGGAAAATCGGCTGGTAATTATGGTTCCCGGCCGCGGCTTCGGCATCAGGTATTGCAAAAAGAAGTGTGATGTCATTCACAACTTTGAATTTATTATCTGCTGAGGCAGAAGCTGTAAAACTGTAATCACCTGTAGCGCCTGGGGCTACCTGTACGAAAAATTCTTCACCGGGAGCTATTTGGGATATCGGACCACCATTTGCATTTACAAATGAACCTGCGCCTTGAGTAAGATTTAAGTCAAAGAGGATGCCGGGGAACAAGCTATTATCCATGGAAATAGTGTAGGGCCCGAACATACCGCCGGAAAGACTTGCGGTCCCTTGTTCCAATGATACGCCAGTTTGGTAATCTGTGACGATGTTGTCAAGATGCTTAATGATATCATTGATAGCGACCATAACCTGGTCTGCGCCAGGCATATCCTGCAAACGAATGGTATTCCCATCTTCATCGGTGGTCCACCAATTATAACCTGGGAATGAATTAATCTTTGCATCATTTACGATATTCCAAATTAACGCTTGCACAACTGACTGATAAAATCCGACATTTTCCTCGACATCGGGGTAATTGTTAATGAAATAGGTAAGAGCAGCTTTAAGTTTCAATTCCGTATCTTTTTGGATATAACTGGATAAAGAAACAACTTGATAACTGGGAAGCCAGGCAACATTAATATATAAGCCAGTATTAATGTCGCCGCAATAAGCAATTCCTACTGTGTTTCCATTACTGCTATCCTGAATGTAAAATTGTACAACTCTCTGATCACCTGTTGATCCATCAGGCAGGGTTACATTTATAATAGAAGTAGGTCCTACGCTAACCCAAAATTGTTGTCCCGGCTGCAAGCCGCTTTCTGCCCTGTTCGCCGAACCAACGCCTAAAGTGGCAAGCGGGTTTGAACAGCCCATAAGTACGATCCCCAGCGCCAGTAGTAATGTCGCCAGTCCGATTAGTGTTCTTTTCATAAAAGAACCTCCCATTTTTTTTCCCTTTAAAGGGACTTTTTTTATTAAGCGTTACACGCTTATGGAGACAAAGTTAAAGACAAGCGATTAGCAGCCCATCTATTGGATTGAATATTTATGCCAATTTGACTTATACCAGCAATATCTGTGCCAACTTGAAAACTTTCAGGAGGGGATTTGTAATTCCTTATAATATAATGAATTATTTTTAAATTTTCGATTTCAATAAATTTTAAAGTATAATATTTCATACTATTTTTTTTTATTGTGTATTATTTTTGTTACAATTTTTTGTTGTTTGCCGGAATTTTCCAATTATTTTGATCCTCCAATGACTGCAGCCAATAGTTACTTTCAATAAATAATTATTATCATTCGTTATTAATATACCGCGCCTTTTGGATAAATCAATTTTTATACGTTTTTTTTTGATTTTTTGTATATTCTTACGCCTTGCGGATTTCTTCAAAAACCATTAAAATGATAAAAGTATCAAAAAGGAGCTAAAAATGCTGAGGAACCTATCCATCAGTATCAGGATTATTTCTATTATAATGATCCTGGTGCTGGTCATTGCCGGAATCATGGTTACTTTTAATTTTACAGCGGAAAGTATTAATAAATCCGGAATTGCCTCTATTCAGGATGTAATGATGAGCGGGCAGCAGGAAAAAATTAGACTTGGCACCCAGACTATGGCTGTCGCCCTTGGCAAAGCTCTTGCAGGAATTACCGACAGACAGCAGCAGCATGATATAATAAAATCCTATATTCAGGATTATCGTTTTGAAGATGATAAATCAGGTTATTATTTTACCTATATCGGTACTACGATTTTTATGCATCCTACATTGCCGCAGCGTGAAGGCGAGGACCTGGGCAATACGGCAGATGTTAACGGTGTTTATTATGTGCGCGAGCTCTACGCCAACGCTCAAAAAGGCGGCGGTTTTGTTTATTTTGTATTTCCAAAGCCGCCTTCGATGGATAACGCTCCCAAAATGGCTTATGTTGAATATATTCCGGGTACAGACATCTGGCTCTCTACCGGCATTTATATCGATAATATAGATATCATAAAAGCGTCAATTTCTGATATGCATCACGCTTCGATTCAGCAGCAAATGACCGTTATTATTAGTGTTTTAATTGCGATTCTGGTCTTTTTACTTGGGCCGCTGTGTTTCTTTATCTTTAGGTCCATTTCCAAACCGTTAAAGGAAACTGTAAAGGCGGCGGAAGCTCTTGCCGCAGGCAATATGGATATTTCAATAGAAATTACCGGAAGGGACGAAATCTCGGTGCTGGAAACGTCATTTTTGAAGCTGGCCGGAAATCTAAAGTCAGGCTTTAAGAACCTGCAGATAAAGGAAGCTGAAGCTGTCGAGCGCGCGGAAGAAGCCAGGCAGGCAAACGAAAAAATTCTGTCGATTGCGGGCCAGGTGGAAAAAGCCGCACATGATGTGGAACAGACAGTCAGTGCAGTAGCACAGAGCGCGGACACTGTAAGGGCGGGAGGGTCCAATCAGACTGACCGGATTGGAGATATCCTGGATGCCATGGAACGCTTTAATTCCGGTGTTATAACAATTACACAGAACGCGGGAGCGGCAGCGGAAAAATCCAGCGAATCCAATCAGAAGGTCGCTTCTGGAGTTTCGACAGCAGAGGAATCCGGCAAGGCCATGCATGAGCTCCATACCATAACCGGAAGTCTTACCGGGAATATTAACAGCCTTGGCAAGCAATCCGAGATAATCGGCAACATAATGAACGTAATTACCGATATTGCCGATCAAATCAATCTGCTGGCCATGAACGCTTCGATTGAAGCCGCCCACGCCGGCGAATCCGGTAAGGGCTTCGCGGTAGTGGCCGGGGAAGTCCGCAAGCTCGCGGAAAAAACCCATTCCGCTGCCAGGGAAGTCGAAACCTCCATCAAGGAAATGCAGAATCTGACCAAGATAAATATTACAGGCATTGACAATGTTGTTAAATCAATAACACAGGTAACGCAGCTTTCAAAAAATACATCCAATTCACTTATGGAAGCTCAAATCGCGGTAAGGGACGTAATGATGCAGGTTCAGGGAATAGCGGAAGCCGTGCAGAGCGAAGTTGTGTCCTCAAAGAGCATTACCAGTCTGGTCGATGATGTCTCCGGCATTGCCAAAAACAACTCCGGTATGATCAACAAGATCGACCAGGAACTAAAGGCCCTGTTAAAAAAATCCGAAGAACTCCACGGCCTGGTAACGGAATTGAGACAGTGAGTAGTTAAGTGGTAAGTGGTAAGTAGTAAGTCGGAAGTAGTTAAGTGGTAAGTAGGAAGTAGTAAACCACTCAACCACTAACTACTCAACTACTCTCTACCATATCTCCGACGGGCTCCTGGCTACACGGAAGCCTACTACCCAGTTGGCGTCTGCAGGCGGTTCGCTGTTGCGGGCCGGTGTCCTTACGTTGCCGGCTGCATTGTTCCAGGCGCCGCCCCGTCTTACACGCTGTACCGGGTCGGGCACTGCGCTGATTGACGCCAGAGGATTTGCCGGTCCTCTTGGGTTTAAACTTGGTATACCCAGGCTGTTAAAATCTTTGTATGGGGCAAACCAGTCCCAGCACCATTCACTTACGTTTCCGCTCATGTTGTAGATACCCAGGCTGTTAGCCAGCATGGGCGATCCTACTTTCTGTGTTGCTTTTACGGTTTGGGTCTTGACGGTTTCGGTAAACCACGCCACTTCTGTTGGATCGTCGCTTCCCGCGTACATCAAATAATTGGGTGAATCAAACCCTTTAGCCGCGTATTCCCACTCGGCTTCTGTGGGCAGACGGTAACCGCTGGCTGTCCATGTAGTTGTTACAGTGGCATTGCTGATGGAGCCGGGCACTGTGGTTGCCGGAGATGATTGTGTTGCCCTTGTAATGCCGGTAATGGTGTAGGCCGGCGTCAGGTTGTAGGCGGTTTTATTTACGTTTGTAAGTTCATTGCAATAATAAATTGCGTCAAACCAGGATACCCGTTCAACAGGTCTGTCGTCGCTGTCCTGGGTTGCGTTGCTGGGCCTGGCGTTGGGGATTTTACCGGCCATCAGGGTTTCGTACTGTTTCTGGGTTACCTCTGTCCTTGCCATATAAAAACCGTCCAGGGTGATTTTATGTGTAGGATAGGAGTGATAAGCTGCCGGGCTGCCTGAGACTCCGGTATCGCCCAGAATAAATTCTCCCCTTGGCGCCCAGGCCATATCCGGTACAGGCGGAACCCACCTGGCGTATAAAACCAAATTTGCTGTTACCGGTGTATCAAAGTTATAAGGTTTAAATGTAGCTGAATTATCGGTATTGTTTGTGCTGTAATCCCACCGGTAAAAGCCGTAACTGGTTGTGTCAGCGGGATCAAGAGCGGGCATAAAAGGCTCTGACGCCTGGCCGCTGTAGATAATGTGCTGAACCGGCGGCTGCGGGAAACCTGCGGGTCCGTAGTCATTTCTTATATTAAATGAAACTTCGTATTCCGCTACATCCCATCTGGCATATAAAGTCATACCCGATGTTACAGTATCAAGGTTAAAGTCCCATTTTTTGTTTGCCGCGAAACCCGGATCAGAATACCATCCGATAAAATCCATGCCTGTTTTGGTTATGGTCCCGGGGTCATTAACTTTTTGTCCGTGGTCGATTGACTGCGCGGCAGGACTCTGATCGGCGCCGTTAGGCTCGAATGTTATTGTATAGGTGTTGGCTGTCCACCCCGCGTAGAAATACAGCATATCCATACCGACAACAATGTCGGGAGCGGTTACCCTATAGGTTGAAAAATTTATATGAGTATCGCAGGAAGGTTCTTCATACCACCCTGTGTAGGTGTAGCCATCCCGCATCGGCGCGCCCGGATCAATCACTATCCCGCTGGCAATGGGTATGGTAAAGGTATTGCGCCAGAGATCCGTGCCGCCGTTAACGCTGAACTGCACTGTGCGGGTCTGGTATTCCCATTTAGCGTAAAGGATCATATTGCCGGTAATTGTATCGTTTTCAAAGTCCCATTTATTTAAATATGTTTCTTCTGTATACCACCCGGTAAAACCGCGGCCGTCTCCAAGCTGTGTAGGTTCATCAATAGGTTCTGTTACTTTCCCGCCGTATGGAATTGATTGATCCGCGGGGAAAACTGTAAGAGTCGGGAGAACCGGAACGACGGAAGTAGGGTAGGACAGGAAGCTTACCAGATACTCGTTTATCTGCCATTTTATATATAGGTAAATTTTCCCGTCAAGGTCAGGATGAGCGGATGTAAGCTTAGTCGCAAACGACCATGGTTCGGTAAAACCGGAGTCAGCGTACCAGCCGCTGAACGAATAATTGGTTTTTACCAGCGGGCCGGGATCCTGGATATACCCGTCTTTGGGTACAAATTGTTCTGTTGTAATGGACTGGCCGTTGGGCCTTGTGCCGCCGTCAGTTACAAAGATTACTGTATAGACATCGGAATCCCATTTTGCGTATAGAGTAATGTTATCCGAAACCAGATTGTTGAAATTCCACAAATACTGCTGGCTCCATGTGTTGCCGGAAGTTCCGTCAACCGTATACCAGCCGGCAAAACCAAGGTTTTCTCCCGGCGCTCCCGCCGGCGGAGCCGGATTGACAGGCTGGGTGATCCTGGCGCCGTTGGCTACGTTCTCTTTTGTGATCGAGCTTGTGTCGCCGGAGTACGGAACAAAAGTAACTGTACGGTAATCGGTGCTCCAGTATGCTGTAAGTGTAATATAGCCGTCGCCGTTTTTGTCATCGGACTTTTCCACTGGCGTAGTTTCGACATCCCAAAGATTGCCAAACTCATCAAGCCACCCGCCGAACCCGTAACCCGGTCTGCTTAACGGGCGCAGCCGGCCTACCGTGCTTCCCCAGGCAATCTGGAGATCCTGGGGCTGCGGGCTCCCGCCCAGGGTATTAAATCTTACTATCCCAAAATTTCCGCCGCCACCGCCGGTATCTGTCTTATTATTTATCTGAGTAATATCTTTTCCCGGCCACCATTTTTCCATTATTGGGTTATTGCAGGTTGCAAGAAAACCGATTGCAAGCAATATAAGGCCCAATACAAGTATGAAAGATCTTTTTTTCATATTTCTTTCCTCATTTCTAATTTTTCATTCTTAATTTCTCATTTATTTTATCTTGAGGCCAGGGCTTCCTGGAACCTGTCCTGGATTTCCGGCCTTTGACGGAAACTTTCTTCCCAGTTTACCGGCATACTGGTGCTGCGGATCTGGTTAATGGAAATTGAGCCGACAGGGATTTTGGGGAAATTTGCCCTGACCGAATGCATCCAGCCACTTGTTACAATGGCATCCTGTCCGTCCGGGCCCAGGAACCAGTCGGTTATCGCCTCGGCCGCTTTGGTGTTGTCGTCGGCGCTCCATTTGCTGTCAATGATCATAATTGTCGACGGTATTACAATGGTTCCGTCTGTTGGATAAATTACTTCCAGTTTGGAATTATTTTCCTGGCGCAGCCTTAATATTGATTCCTCAAGAATCATTACTTCTTTATATTCGCCGCTCTGCAGTTTGGTTATTAATCCGTCCGAGCCGTATTCAATCTGAATTTCCTGTTTTCCAAGCGCGTCAAAATATCCGTAGCCGTATTTGTCCCTGAGCGCTGTAATCGAAGCCATCTGCGTTCCGGATACAAGCGGGTTCCTCATGCCGATTGCGCCTTTGACGCTTGCGCTGTTTGCAAAATCGGCAAAAGACTGGGGCAGACTATCTTTGGAATATTTTTCCGGGTTGTAGGCCAGTACCATGTTGCTTATGCGCACCGGGTACCAGTAACCGTCCTTGTCATAATCAAATGTAAGGTTCTGCGCTTCTTTGGATTTATAGGCGTACAGAAGTCCCTTTTCCTTTAACTCTATGGAATAGGTCGGTTCCGCGACCATGAGCATATCGCATCCCAGTTTTCCGGAGGCCTGCTCGGTTGCTATCCTGTTCTCGAGATTGCCGGTGCCGCCGTAAACAAATTCCACATCGTATTGCGGGAAAGCCTTTGCCAGGTTTTGCTGTACCGCGCTGATTACATAATCATACATGGAAGTGTAGATTACGATTTTTGTGCGGTTATCCTGGACAGAGCCGCCTGCAGTAACGTAGCTTACGGTTAAAAAATTCAGCAGAATCACTAGAAACGCGGACAAAAATTTTTTCATCATTTACTCCTGGTTGGTTGCCCGGCCCAGTATCACTGATACCGGAGCATTATTATTTAAGGGGAAGATATTCCACTATGATAATTTCTACGGTGCGGTTTAAACTCCCCTGTGCGCCGTCTCCGTATAACCTGTCATTGTAACCAGCGTTAATTATTGAAGCAACATTTACACCTCTGCCCTGTAATATTTTCGAAACTGCGTCCGATCTGGCGGTACTTATCTCGATAAGCTGCGCGAGTTCCTCATCTGTATTGTCGATCGGGTTCGCGTGGCCGGAAAGCTGAACAATAAAATCCGGATGCGCGTTCATTATATCGCATACGCTTTTTATACTGGAATTATTGCCGTCAATTTCAAGCGGCTTAAGGGAGGTGGTTCCGGGCCAGACCGGCGGCCCGTTGTACGTGATCGAATTTCCGGCGAAATTAACATAATAAACACCGTGGATCCTTACACGCTGAATTATTTCTGTCGGGGGTATGTCGTTGGGAATCCATCTGGCATATAATGTGAGTTCATCGGTGGTTACCTTGCCGGCGGCAAAATTCCAGGGTAAACCTTCAAATCTGTCGTTGGCGTACCAGCCGCCAAAACTATTGTTAGCCTTGGTCATTGCAAGCGGTTCATTGACTCTTGTTCCCCGGGCAATCCACTGGTCCTGGGGCGCCGGTGTTCCCTCGTTGGCCTGGAAGAAAACTCTTGAGCGTATGGTATCATACCTGGCGTATAAATTTAAAACTCTATTATCGGTGTTGGAATCGTCAACCGGTATGGCAAAATTCCAAAGCGCGCTCTCATCCCAGACTCCCCCGGCCTGATCCTTGGTATACCATCCGCCAAAACCATAATCGCCGCCCATGTCAGACGGTTTGATCATGTTGGGAGGTTCCAAAACCCTTGTGCCGGCGATAACCTGCTGAACGCCGGGAGTAATTCCGCCGTTGCCTGTGAATATTACGGTATAAACAAACGGGACTTCTTCCCAATTGGCGTATAAAACAGTATCTGCAAGTACTTTATCCGTGTCGAAGTTCCATTCGCTGCCTGTAAAACCGGGATTGGAATACCAGCCCTTGAAGGCGTAACTATGCTGATTTTCGTCCGGTCTGGTCATGGGAGCGGGTCTTGGAACCGCGGTATTATAAAGTACTTTTTTGGAAGCGGGCGCGGGTGTGCCCTGGTACGGTACGAATGTTACTGTATATAAAGCCGGTTCCCACCACGCGTAGAGTTTTAAATTGCCGCCCGCATCAACATTACCTGCATTTATAGTATCTGCTGAAAATTTCCAGGGTTCGGCAGGGTTGGAACCGGATAAATCCGGGTTGGGTTCTGTAAACCAGCCTGCAAAATCATAACCGGTTTTTGTCATGGACTCCGGTCTTGTAAGCAATGAGTCCTGTTCAAAATACTGTGTGAGCGGATTGGGGGCAGGGGTTCCGCCCTTTGGTTCGTATGTTACCGAATAAACGTTATCTACCCATTTGGCATACAAAGTCTGGTCGCCGTTTACAGTACTTGCGTTAAACAACCAGAGAGCACCCCATACATCGGGGGAACTCCCGGCCGTTTTGCCGGTTCCGTCTTCGGTCCACCAGCCGCCAAAACCTTTCCCTGCGTTGTACATCGGCAGAGGTTCCTGAACTTTTTCTCCGTAGGCTGCCAGTTGATGCAGCGGATCAGGCAAAGGCATTCCGCCGTTGGTGTTGAATGTGATGGTATAGACATTGGGAACCCATTTCGCGTAGAGGGTAAGATCAGTCGTTACTGTTCCCTGGGAGAAATTCCAGGCCTGGCCGCTGTATGCGGGGGTATCATACCAGCCGGCGAAAGCGTACCCGTTCTTTGTTACGGGCCTGGGCGCGGCGAGCAATCCGCCCATCGCTACGGTCTGATCGGCAACAGCAGGTGTTCCCCCGTTTGTATCAAATGCAGCATGACAATAATTTATGTCCCACCTGGCGTACAGGGACATATCTTTTGTGACTACTGTATTAAAATCCCATTCATTTGTAAATTCGGTTGCCGGATTATAACCCTGTGTTATGGGATTATAACTTATTCCGTTGGTGTACCAGCCGCCAAAACCGTAATTTGTAAGCGTCATCTGCCGCGGCTCCAGAATCGTCCCTCCGTGGGCGACTTTTTGGGGATCCGGAGCAAGGGTTCCCATGTTGGCGTAAAAAGTAATGGTATAATATTTTGTTGACCATAACGCGTATAAGGTCATGTCTGAATTTACCGGTGTGTTAAAATTCCATACCTTTGTACAGGCCTTATCTGTAAACCATCCGCCAAAGACCATTGTACCGTTGGTCATCGCAATCGGAGGTTCCCTGACCATAGTTCCGTTAAGGATTATTTGATCGGGCGGGGTAGTGCTGTCGCTGTATTTGCCGCCGTTCGCCTCGAATTTTACGGTGTACGGTTTTGGTATCCACATGGCATGCAGTTCTATATCTTCGTTTACGGGCGCCGCGAAATCCCATAAAACGCTCCAGTCAATGGGCGTTCCTTTGGGTGTCATGTACCAGCCGCCGAACGCGTATCCTGCGCATAATATTGGGCTGGGTTCAGCCGCCGGAGTGCCTTTGAGAAGGGCCTGGGCCCTTGGTACATCCCTGTCAATGTCAGCGGCGCGATCATTCATAAATGTTACGGATACCGGTTTTGGGCTCCATTTGGCGTACAATGTCATGTCTGTTTCAACCGGCTGCGAAAAATCATATATTAAATTTGTTGTGCTATCGTACCAACCGCCAAAATCATAATCTGTCAGAGTCATTTCCGCCGGCTCTGCAACCTTGCCTCCGTGCGCTATATATTGCGGATCAGGCGCCGGGGTTCCTCCGCCGTCGATGAATGATACTGTATGGGCGGTATCATCCCACTTCGCGTATAGGCTCATTGATTTTTCAACAGGTGTCGCGAAATTCCATTGATCGCCCCATTGACCGGTTACGCTGCCAAGTGCGGTCCCTGTTCCGTCCTCTGTATACCAGCCGGCAAAACCTTTTATGCTGTTGGTCATTGGCAGCGGTTCGGCAATTGTTGTGTTATACAGGACGTATTGCGGGTCGGGCGCCGGGGTTCCCCCGTTTGCCCCAAATTTTATTTCGTAGGAAATCGGAACCCATTTGGCATATAAAGTTGTATCCTGCAATACAACGTCATTGTCGAAATCCCATTGCAGGCCTGTGCGGGCTATGTTTGTAAACCATCCGCCAAAGGCGTGGCCTGTTTTTGTTACTACCGGGGTTCCGGGGACTTTGCCTTCATGTATTATCATAATCGGCTGAATAAAAGGCCCGCCGCCGTCCATGCTGAAACCTACAACATGGTAATCCTTGACAGAGGCTGTGCTTTTGTCTGTCCACCATTTTTCAAGAATTGGGTTGCTGCAGGAAGCCGTCAAAATGACTGCAGCATACAAAAGAAACGGGACTAGTTTGTTTTTTAAATTTTTCATTTTTTACCTTTTTTTAATTTTTTTGCGTTATTAAAAAATCAGCTCAATTTAAAAATCAGTCCATTTGCATTTTTATTCCAGATCAACCTGGATAAGGATCATTTCAACCCTGCGGTTGCGGTTTCTTATATCCCATTCATTGGTTACTGTTCTTGTGCCGCCGAAAGCGATCATAACTATCTGCTCGTCGCTGACTCCCCTGTCCCTAAGAATTCCAGCCACTACTTCGGCGCGCATTGTACTCAGGGCCTGGAGTTCATCGGCTTCGCTTACATTGATCGTATACGGGTTTGCGTGGCCTTCGATTCTGACCCTTAAATTGGGATTGTCTTTTAGCCTTTGCACAGTCTGGTTGATTACAAGTTCATTAAGCGCCTGGGCGTCCTTGTCTACTCCGATATTATATTTGCCGATATCCGGTCCAAACAGAACATATTCAACCGATGTGATCATAACACGCTTTATAATTTCTTCCGGCGGTAAACTGTTCATGACACCGACGTATTCTGTTCTTATAACGTTTTGGTAATTGGTAATGTAATTGTCTACGGTTTTTTGCGGCAGCGGGAATTTGTACCCGGCTGTAATTGAAAAACCAAACATGTGCGGATAACCGCCGCGTATTTCTGGCTCCAGATGCCATCTGTCGGTTAAGGGAATTGTCACACCGGCGGCCGCGTCAAACATAATTGATCCCCTGGTTGTTTCGACATTGTCCAGCGGATTCGCGTCTCCCCTGTAGGCGGCTATAAGTCCCAGACCGCCCTGCGCAAAAATATTTATCTGCCTGTTAAGGTTGTTTCCCAGGCGTAAAAAATTCCAGCGCATGTATACCTGGCCCTCAAACGTAAGTATATTGCTTAAGGTATTCGCGGCCGTATTTTGCTCGGCGCTGAAGTTAATGCCGGTTTTGGCGCCGACCATAAGTGCGGGGGAAAGCCACAGTTTTGGATCCACTACCAATTGGTATGATGTGCCTTTTACCATCAAGCCGCTCATTCCGATTCCCGCGTCCAGCGACCAAAAATCCCCGTACGGAAACAGGGATTGAGCGTGCAATCCGCTTAAAATGAATAAAAAAGATAAATTAACCAGAATGAATTTTTTGGTTTTTTTTGACAGTCTCATGTTTTTTACCTGCCCTGTACTGTTGATTTTAAAATAATTTTTCCATCCAATCGCAAATTTTTGTAATTATTTTACAATTATATAAAAATACTACCAAAATTCAGAGATAGTCAATAGAGAATCATTTTTTAATTATTACATCGACGCTGTCACCGGCTTTTATCGGTGCATCTGCGGGTAAAAGCAGTTTTACTTTGACGCTGACTTTATTTTTAACCGCGTAAGTCTGCATTTCTTTGGGTGTGTACTGGTTTTTTACATCAATATAACGGACTTCAGCGCTGTATTCATTTTTACCGGATCTGACAGTTAAAAATTGTCCGTAAGTAATCTGCGGGCTGTATTCACGGGGCAGGTAAAAAACAACATAATTTTCACCGTCCGCCGAAATATCGGCAATGTTGTAGCCGGGGTTTACCATTGAGCCGGCATTATAATTCAGACTGATGATAATGCCTGCGCGGTTGGATTTTATTTCGTATTTATCCAGCATTTCTTTTGACTGGCGGATCCGGCTCTCAATTTCGGCGATGTCTGCTTCTGCCATGGCTATGGTATCGGAGTCAGCGCCTTTTGAAAGCAGCGACAATTGTTCCTTAGCCTTTTGCACCTGGCCTGCCGCGGCCTGCAGGGCCTCCGCCGCCATGGTCTGCCTGAGCTTTGCGTTATCCAGTTCATTCCTTGCGATTCCGCCGATATCCAGCAGATGGTTCAGCGGCTCAACATCATCGCGGGCCTGGTTATAGGCGGCTTCCGCGCTCCGGTAATTTGCCTCTGCCATATCTATATCGCTGCGGGCATTTTGCAGTTCTTCCTGTTTGGCGCCTCCGAGCAGGATCTTGAGCGCGAGCTGTGCTTTTTCCAGAGTTATTTCAAGCTGTTCCAGGGCGTACCTTTGATCCGTATCGTCCAGGCGCGCGATCACCTCACCGGATTCAACCCGGCTTCCAAGTCCGGCCGTCATTTCGATGATTTTCCCCGGCGCCTCCGCGGTCTGCGAATAGATCGTTCCCTCGGCTTCGCCGCGCAGGATGATTGAGTCTCCTGGCCCGTAACGCCAGACAAGTATTATAATGACAATAACAGCCAGAACAGCCGGGACTGCAATGATTCTTTTTTTCATATTGATTCTACGCTCCCTGTAATTCCCCTGCTTATAAATTTAATAAACGCGGCCAAATCTTTTTTTGGCCTCACATCCGCAAACAGCTCCGGCGCGACAATATTGCGCAGGACAAAAAATCCGGCTATGCAGGTTATCAATATCCGGATTATGTCTCCTTCGCTGAATTTAATTTGTTCTGTTCCCCGATCAAGGGCGCGCAGTTTTTCCGCGACATCCTTAAGCGGCAATTTTTTTATCTGCGTTACAAGCATTGCCCGGATCTTCGGTTCAAAAGGCATTTCCTGGATAACAATTTTGAACAGGGGAATTCCTTCACGCATTGATTCCATCAGGTTAGTAAAAAGGGCTGCAAGAAATTCTTCCGCGCTGCCGAATGGTTTTTTTAATAATTCAGTGATACGCACCGAAACCAGCGGGAACAGGGCATTGTTGATGATCCTCGCGGTTAACCAGAGCATCAGATCTTTTTTGGTCGGGAACTGTTTAAAGATGGTCCCCTCCGCCGCTCCCGCCCTGACCGCTATTTCTTTTGTTGAAGTCGCGGCATAGCCTTTTTCACTGAACAACCCGACGGCAGCACTGATGATAGCTTTTTGTTTTTGAGACAAGGGCGTCGGGTTTAGGATGTAATCAAGCCATCCGTATTCGGCCATGTTCAGATCCTCCGGTAGCGTTTGAGCAATTGGGTATTTCCTGTCATAAAAAGGAAAGAAAGGCCGATCATAACGATTAGGTCAACATATATTTTATCCATGCCAAAGCCCTTAATCATAACCTTGTTGAGGGCATCAGCTACATAATACAGCGGCATGAATTTTCCCACGTTTTTCCAGACAGGGGCCAGATCAAAGAGTCCGGTAAAAAACACCTGGGGGACTACCACGACCGGTATA
>WQZG01000061.1 GCA_009780855.1 Treponema sp. | reverse complement strand
GCCTTCCTTAAATACTTTAACCATATTAAGGTTTTGCCAGTTATCTTTTTTTGTTATCGAAGCGTAACGGGCGTCATCAAGCTCAACGCAGACACAGTCGGGCTTTTCTTCCAGAATGGTATTCCGGACTTCATCTATACTGCCCCTGGAAACATGGGCTGTGCCGATAAGTATAATTTCCCTGTCTTCCAGGGATATGGTCATTCTGGTTTCACTCATTTAAAGCTCCGGCGGCAGGATGTCAAAAAGCAATCAGCCCGCGATCCGTGCAGATCCATTCGTTAAGACGCCACTCGGGAAGCGACTGGCGGCCCATATCTCTGAACTGCATAAAAAATTTGTTGGCCAGATTCTGGTTGCCCCGTATGTCATAATACTGGGCCAGGTAGAAAAGCATTCTCGCTTTGGTATCGTTATCGGTTTCCCTGTCCACCCTCGCGAGCATATCGTTTTCGCCGTTATAAACCCTGCCGGAAAGATCATAATAAAGGCGGAGCATATAATATTCAATGGTATCCCGCTTGACTTTGGTCATGGCCTGGTTAAGGAACTGTCTGGGCGCGGCAATGGTATCGGAACGCATCCAGCAGACAGCCGCCAGAAGCGCGTAATAATAATCGTTCGGCGCCTGTCTGTAGGTCTCGGCAAAAGCGTCCCTGGCCTGGGCCCAAAGCCCCCGCCTCATTTTATGAATACCGACGCCCTCAAAGGCAAAATAATAATCGGGCTTGAGCCTGGACAGGGTATCGTAATCTTTTTCTGCGCCGTCGTAATCGCCCAGATCGTCCTTGATACCGGCGGTATAGGCATAAGCCAGATAATCATCAGGATTAAGCGCTTCTGCCCGCTCATATTCTTCCAGAGCCTGGGGCTTGCGGTTAAGAAAAAGCAGGGTATCCGCCCGATCCATTGCAATCCAGTAGTCCTGATCGTCCAAATCTTTGGCCTTGTCCAAATCGGCAAGGGCCTGAACCGCGAAACCGGCTCCCTTGTACAGCCGGGCGCGCTCATGGTAGGGGGCTGCTTCGTTAGGATGGGCCATAACCGCCTTGTTAAGCATTGCTTCAGCATTCTGCGGATCGCGATTAAGCCGGTAAATTGTTGCTTTTCCAAGAAGGGCATCCAGATTTTCAGGGTCAATTTCCAGAATTTTGTCATAATTATCAGACGCGCTGCTTATTGCTCTGGTCTGGAGGTTCAGGTTCCCAAGCTGGGTCAGGGCGTCAATATTACCGGAATCTATGCTGATAATTTTTTCCAGAACAGCCCGCTGTTCCTTTTGTCTGCCGGAGGCGCCCTCAATCGCAGACATGACAAAAAGGGCGTCAAGGTTATCCGGTTCTTTAGCGGTTATATCCTCGGCAATGGCCCTGGCTTCCTGGGTTTTTCCGGCGGAATTCAGTACAGAAGCCTTAAGCAGACGGATTTGCGAACTGGCCGCGTCCGCAGGATCAATCGTATCAAAAAGGGCCACAGCGTCATCATAGTTAAAGACCGAAAGAAGATTGGCAATATCTTCCAATATAGCAGGAGTCGGACGGGGCGCAGTCTCGGCGGCGGCCGAATATCCGGGATAAATAAATAAAAGGGCCAAAATCAGGGCAGGCATGCAAAAAAAGTTCTTCATTTTATAATTATCGGCCATTATTAACATAAAAACCTGTGTCAAATCCGGTAACCCGGCTTTCAAAATTTTTAAAATATGGTGTAAAATGAAGAAAGGACACATAATTGCGTAGAAAACCGGTATTCCCCAGATTCCTCCTCCTCTGTCTTTTATACTGTCTGGTATTGCTTGTTATTTTGGTCGTACAGTTCACAGGTGTTAAAAATACCTCTGCTGAAGTTACAAACGAAACTCCCGCCCAGGCCGCATTTAACCCCAAAAATTTTATAATAACGCAGGCGCAGAACAGCAGGGACTACACAGTCGCACTTTCCCGCTGGCAGGACGGAAATTTTATAGTCTGGAACCGGCTTATTTCCCAGCAAAATGACGAGGATCTGGTTATCGCTTTTGCGGAGGAATCCCTTAACCGTTCTGTTTATGGTTCAGCGGTTACGGCCATAAACAAGACATTTCTGGACGGAAACCGGCGCACATACGAATCTTCGGTATTTTTGGGCTCCCTTGACCAGGCATACAAGTCCCTTATTTCCATCGACCAGGAAAAATTAAACCGGATTACAGGTCTTATAAAATCCAAATCCGGCGACTTCCTGCTGGAATACGGCGCCCTGGATTATCTGTACAGCCGGGGCCAGAACAGCCTTGCCGATGAAGGCCTAAATCTGGTCAATACGGTAAAACCGGAAGACCTTACTCTGGAAAAAATACCCGCAATAATACAGGGATACGTAAGCAGACTCCGGATGGATTCAGCAGCCGCCAATCCCTTTGACCGTCTGATGGATGCGGCAATGCAAATAACAGGAGAATCCCTTAGGATTAACCAGGATAAAACCAGGGTGTTTGCCGTCAAAGACAATTATATGGATACTGTTCTTAACATACGTCTGGGCAGGAATCTGCTGGATTTGGCTGTTTATGCAAATGACGAAGCCTGGGCAGGAATCGCAAGATCAATAATCCTTTCGGTATTGAGCCTCGAAAGCTATACCGGCACAATAAAAGCCGGATACCAGATTTCTGCGGAAGGCGCGGTTACCGAAGATCCTGCCGCCGCGGCGTTAAGCACGGGCCTGCTGTACCGTATTTTAAATCTGGGTGAATACATACCTCGGGCGGTTGCCTTGGGCGCTTCGCCCAATTCAGGCGCGGCTAATTTACCGGGTTCCGGCCAGACAGGGGCCAATCCGGTTTATATATGGACAGCAGGCAAAGATGTAAATGTTTCAACAAACAATAATATAATTGATATCTCGCTTAATTTCCCCGTCGGCGAAACACATTATGTAATGGTCCGCGGCCTAAAACCTTTCTTAAAAGTCCAGCTTTACGGCGTTGATTTTAGATCCGATCCCCAGTTTGAACGCTACGATTCCTCCGGCTGGAGTTACAGGGCTCCCGAACAAACCCTTCTTGTTAAAATGAAGCACAGGACTGCGGAAGAACATATAAAGATTTTTTATTAAACCCCGGCGGCAATTAACCCCCGGCGAAATTGTAAATACCGCCCAAATACTGTATAGTTTGCGCATGCAGGATTTTAATATTAGCAAGAAACCGCAGCGCTGTTACCGCTGTTATTCAAATATTTTATTTTTCCTTTTGTTAATTTTTATTTTATTGAATACTGCCTGCGGCAAAAAAACCGATTTATATTATTATGAACTGGCGCCGATTACCGAACCGGATTCTTCGGTTATTTATAAGGAAAAAGGCATTGTTACCCTGGAATATCATGAATTCGATACCGGGAGCGGCGATAAAGAATGGATTTTATTAAGTCCAAAAGGTTTTTATGACGCCTCTGTCAGCGGCGCGGATTTTATTACTGTAAAAACAAAAAACAACAGCTACAGCCTTGCGCAGTTTTCTGAATTGTTATACCGGCCCGATCTGATAAAAGATCAAACATCAGGCGCCGCAATCCCGGATCTCGCTGCAATATTAAAAGAACTAAAACCCGCGCCGGCAATAGATGCTTCTTTGACCGGCGATATAATAAACATTAAATTAACAGGCAAAGAAACAGACGCCGGAACAGTCATGTTATATTACCGTGATAAAACAGGCCAGGACTCCCCTGCCGCCATGTTTGACGCAAAACAATTAACAGAGATAAATATAAACGATTATATAGCTGCAAATAATAATATGGCGGGGCTTGCGGTTTCGGTTTTTAATTCAGATCATACGATGGAGTCCCGGCGGTTTTTTATCCCAAATCCCAATATCCAAACCGCGGATACTATTCAAACCGCTCAAACTATTCAAACCGCCGCTGCGGAATCAATACAATCCGCGGCTTTAACCAATGCAGAAAAACCGGTTCTGCATTTGCTGTTAATGACCAATGTACCGGAAGCTATTATTACAGCGCTGGGCCGGCAAAAAAACGGCAGCCTCTACTCTGCAGTGGAAATCCAAAATCTTTTTAATAATAAAAATTCAGATAATGAAATAACCCAGAGTTCTGCCGGCAGCCTTGCCGGGAATCCTGCCGCGGTTCCCGATTTTTTTACAGCGGCCTCACAGAGTATTGCCGCTAATGATGTTTACATGCTTTTTCTCCCCGGCCCCTGCGGCACAGACGCCGGCGGCGATTATATGTTTGCGTTAAGCAGCACAGCGCAGGATAATGGCGCGCAGGAATATTACCTCAACAAATGGGACTTAATCGAAAACGTTCTTAAGCTAAAACCGCATAATGGGGTCATACTTATTGACGGCGGAGACGGTACAAACAGCGGAGGCGGCGGCCTTATCGCCGGCCAGGCTTCCAACACAGACCAGGCCGGTTTTGCCAGACTGCAAAAAATGCTGGGACCGGACAGAATTGCTGCTGTAATGCCTCAAACTGCGATCAGCGAAATCCTGGGCGCTGACGGGGATCAATTCATAAGCGCGGCCGATTTGGCGGATCTTTCATTGATAAAAAACCGCTATCCGGCCGGTTCTTCTGGTTATAAATTTAATGATTTCCCAATCCTGGACAGGCATATTATAGAACAGGCGCCGGCAGCAGCAGCGGCAAACCGGGGCTATGTTACCCAGTCATTGAAAGATTATTTAAATTGGGTTGCGTCCAGGGATTTGGAAGGAGATCTGCCGGACTTTGGTGTTTTTTTGGAAGAATTAAATCCCAAAAATTACCAGAAAATCGACGCGCCGGTACTGCTTAATATGGGAATGGAACAGTATTATATCTCCTTCCTTGCAGGAAACAAATTTTACGAGGCCGGCAAATATGCAGAGGCCATTGCCGAATACGGCAAATCCATAAACCTAAAGGCGGACTTTGCCGATGTTTACGCCTGGCGCGGCAATGCCTACAGAAAGCTTAACAATCCGGGCGCGGCTATTGATGATTATACCATGGCCATAAAATATAAAAACAATTATCCGGAAGTATATAATTACCGCGGTTTTACATACGCGCAAACAGGGGATTATGACAGGGCCATTGCCGATTATTCCCAGGCTATCAAGTTAAAAAACAGTTATACGGACGCTCTTTACAACCGCGCGTGGGCTTACAGCAAAAAAGGAGATTATGACAGGGCCGTTACCGATTATTCCCAGGTAATCAGGCTGGAAAATAATAACGCTGACGCTTACATGGAAAGGGGCAGATGCTGGCAGGCAATGGGCGCAAACAGCAAAGCGGAATCGGATTTTAAAACAGCCGAAAAAATCAGCGGAAATTTGGCTGTCACCGGATAAAAAATTACAAATTCAGAAAAAAAAATTTATAAAAAAATACAGAAAAAAGTAACATTTTTACAAGATTGGGTTTATAATGGTTATGGGCTTTTAAAAAAATTTTAAAAAGTACTCAATTATTGTACACTTTAATTTGACATTTTTTGGAAATTGGTGTATCGTTTAAAGAATTTCCTAAAAGCTTATACAGGAATACTTTTACAGACTGAACACAGCTAAAGGAGCATCTGTGACTAAACGAGACTTCCCAAAGATACACTTTTATGATCAGGATTTTGTTGATATTTATGACAAATCCTGGGCCTGGATTGCAGATTACTGGAATTCGGGAAGCGAAAAAAGCGTAATTGAGGGGAGATTCTTCTCCTATCCGGGAAGTCAGGTCATTCAGCAGACAGACGCCATTTTTTCATCATTTTTTCTTGTTTATTCCAATAGAATTTACCAGGCCCACCCCACTCTGGATGTGTTTTACGATCGCCAGGAACCAAACGGCGCCATCCGCTCGGCCTACAATATCGAAACCGGACTGCCTGTATTGTCGGAGGACAACCCGGAAGGCCTGGGCATGCCGCTCTTTGCCTGGGTAGAATTCAACCTGTACCATAAATCCGCCAACAAAAAGCGGGTTAAAGATGTACTGGCGATACTGCATAAATATATGGAATGGATCGATTCCGTGTTCAAACAGCCAAACGGCCTTTACAGGGTTCCAATGAGCACATGCGGTATGGTCAATTCGCCCAGGGAAAAAGCGGTTTACCCCCTGGATTTCAATTCCATGATGGCAATAAATGTCCTCTATATGTCTGCCCTTGCAGATATTCTGAACGACAAAGAATCGAGTTTCCAGTATAAAAAACAATATTTTTCGCTAAAAACAAGAATAAATTCTTTTATGTGGGATCCCGAAGATTGTTTTTACCATGACATAGACAAGAACGAAAAAAGAATTCCTGTCAAAACAATAGCCGGTTACTGGCCTTTGCTCGCGGAGATTCCCAACGACGACAAGGCCGAACAAATAATCGCAAAACTCCAGGATCCTTTATACTTTGGATCACCCCATCCCTTTCCAAGTATCTCACGTTCCGAAAAAACTTTTGACGAAAACGGCTGCGGTTACCGCGGCTCTGTATTTCCCCATCTGACGTTTATGATTATCAAGGGCCTGGAAAGATACCAGCGCTGGGATCTTGCCCGTGAATGCGCCATAAGGCATTTATACTTTATGCTGGATTCAATGAACCCCGAGGGAAGCAGGAACAAGGGCAACCTCTGGGAAGCTTATCTGCCGTTAAAAGAAGGACCTGCCCAATGGCCTGGAAAGCCTGATTTTCCCCGGCCCCAGTATCTTAGTTACGCCGCGTTATCAACCATCTGCCTGATGATAGAAAATATAGTCGGCCTTTCGATTTCCCTGCCCCGCAAAACAGTGGACTGGATAATTCCCAACCTTGAAATAATGGGGGTAGAAAACCTCTCCCTTAAAAAGAACATGATAACAATACTTTCCAACAAAAGCGGCAGAGGCTGGGAAATCCACATGGAAAGCGAAAAATTATATTATTTTACAATAAATATTCTGGGTAAAAAGAAAAAAACCCTGCCAATCCCGTCGGGGAAATGTTCAATGCTTATAGACAAGCTTTAATTTAGCAAAACCTTAACAAAGCCCAAAAATATTATTCAAAACAAAAGCGCCCTAGAACAAGAGCTCATAGAAAGGCTCACCGCCGTACCCGTCTTTTTCCTTTAATATGCCCATTTTTTTGGCCGGCAGATCCGGCAGGGCTTCGTTAACCGATCCGGTAACCAGGGCCCTTGCGCGGTAACGTTCGGTAAGGCCGGACAGTATGCGGGCCCTGATTACTGGCCGCCCGAATACCGAGTAACCGGTAAGCGGCGTCCAGGAAAAGGCACAGGGGCCACAGTCCAGCCCGAATGACCAGGGACCGCTTTCCGGTGAATTAAGAAGTTCTGCAAGGAAACCGGCGGCCCTGATTACAGAGACTGTATTGACAGAGGACGCGGGCAGTTTTTCCGTTTTGCCGGCGACAACCAACTCCAGCGGCGACCCAAAACAAGCCAGGATCAAATCGCCGCCGTTCCCCGCGATAACAGCGCCGGCCTTTTTAAACGAAAGCGAAACCTTTTCCCTGTACGATGTAATTGATTTTAACGCAGATTCCGGGGTTTCCCTGTCTTCGTGCAAAACCAGTTCAGAATTACGGACAGCCACAATAACGGCGTTCACAACAGTCACTTCGGCGGGAGCTGGTCTGCCTTCTGCAATAAGGCCGCGAAGCCATTGCTGGCTGACGCTTGGTCCGTAGCAACTGCGGAAACGCAGTTTAAATTTATGATTCAAAACCAAAACCCAGATAAACGAAAAAACAGTTGCCGTTAGTCCCGCCGCGGCCACAACCAGGGGATCATACCAGGTACCGGTGATTACAAAAAATACAGAAGCGCCGGCTCCCGCAAAAAAAGTCAGGATTAAGCCAAAAAAGAGACAGGGAATGGAATTTAAGGTGCGCAGAAAAAACGCGATCAAAAGAGCCGCGGCGGCCGCTCCGATAAACAGGCGGAATTCATCTCCGGGGCTGATAAAACGGCCGGTTAATATTGTGTTTGCCAGCAGGGCCGAGGCTTCGGTATCGGTCCAGGTTTCTTTTGGAAATACCGGAATAAAATTTTTGATTACCGCAAAAGCACGGGACAGGAACGGAAAAAGCGGTTTAGGGTTAAATTTAGGTTCAGGTTCGGTTTGAATCGAGCAGGGGCCCATAATACAAAGGGATCCCGCAAGAGTTGATTCCAGGCCGGCCCGCAGTTCTTTAAGCTCATTGTATTTATCGCGAAGTCCGTCAAAAGCAGAAATAAGTGATTCATACCGTGATTTTACCCTGCCGGATTCGGCGGTAAAAAGCGCTCCGTCCGGCAGTATAAGGCCAAGGCTTTCAAGAAGATCGGTCTCGGCAGTGCCGTTTAAAAAATTATCCAGGTGTTTAAAGTAATCGTTCCTTGCGTTAATCCAGAGCTTTTTTTGCGCGCCGGTTGTATTGGCAAGCATATCTTCGCGCAGGGCCAAAGCATAATCATAAAGAAAAACCGGGTTATCTTCACCCTGTATAAGGGAATAAATACCCAGTGCCTGCGCCTCCCCCAAAAGCCGGTAAAGGCTCTGGTCAGCTTCATTGTAATTTAAAAAGTCCGCCAGGCTTACGCGCCTAAAATCATCATGCGGAACTTCAAACAGCAGGGCGCCGGTTGAATCAAGGGGATACTTTAATTCAGCGCCGTTTTGATTCTCCATTACCAGGAAAGAACCAGTTTCAGATTCAAGTATCCGCGGGTTTTTATACCGGTCTTCAAGCGCGCTCAAAATAATATGCCGGGGCCCGGAGCCGTTTACCGTAAAATGCATCGGTAAAATCCTGCGGAGTACGCCGTCGGAGTCCGCGATGTTATGCGAATATTCCATGCTGTCCGCAAAGGCCTGCCTGTTGTCGTTTTCCCCTGCCCTGATAACCTGAACAAGTAAATCACCGGGCCGGTTAAAATTCCCAAAAGCCGCGGCTGCCTGTTCAAGCCTTTTGATGCCTTCCTCATCCCTGGTTACCAGGGTGCTCACAAGCCTCTCCTTGCCCCTTTGCGCAAGGTCCAGCAGATCATTGACATACAGCGCAGATTCGGAAGGTTCAATGGAACCGGTCCGTATGGCATCAAAAAAATTCCTTATATTCCTGTCAAGAATCCCGAACTCCCGATCAAAGTTATAACGAATTTCTTCCTCGCCCGCCGAACTCCCTGCCGATAATCCAAGAACAGGAGCCTGCAGTATAAGGGCCGACGCGTTAAGTTCGGTCATGGTAAGCAGTACAGAAGAAACCGCGGAAGGTTCCAGAATATTGTCAGAGGCAATTTGGGGATCAGTATCGATAATAAGAAGTTCATTGGCCGCAGGCAGGGCAGGCCTGTGACGCAGGAGAAAGTCATAAAGTAAACCCAGCCGCGGCCCACCAAAAAGACTTCCCAAAACAGCAGCGGCAGCAGTACCAAGGATAAAAGCAAGGATAAACCTTAGCCAGGATCGTTTGCCGGATTTATGGTTGTTCTTCATTCTTATTCTATTATTTTCGGCGTTTAAATGTTATACTGAATGAAGTAGATAGACTTAATGGAGAAATTTAATGTTAAAAAAAATAATCATTATGCTTACGGTTGTTTTTGTACTCGCTGGCTGCCAAAAACCTCCCGCGGATGAAATGACAAAGGCTGCCGAAGCCCTTAACCGTGCTGAAAATGACGTCAACGCGGTAACCTACGCGCAGAATACCCTGGACCGCGCAAGGGAAGCGCTTAAAAATATGCAGAGCGAAGCTGACCTTAAACGTTATGATTCGGCAAAAACTTTTGCGGCCGATGTGGTAACCTATGCGGAACGGGCCATAAACGAAGGCCTTACAGCCGAGGGCCTGATAAAAGATGAAGCGACGAATCTGGTTAACGGTGTGCAGGGCCTTCTTGCGGAAGCGGAAACATCGCTTAACAGTGCAAAGGTAAACAATGTGCAGGCCGACTTTAACGATCTGTCACAAACCCTTGATACCGCAAAACAGGATTTTAAAAACGCCCAAAACAGTCTGGCGGCAAGCAATTTCCAGGACGCCATAAACAGAAGCCAAATTATCCGTTCAACCATAAGTGATATCACAGCAAAAATAAGCGCTGCAGCGCAGGCAATGTCAAGGAAGAAGTGAGACAAATTAAAAATTAGAAGGGAAAAATTAGAAATTGGAAGAGAATCACTGAGAATCACTGATCGCCGTTTGCTGGTAATTTTTTCATTTCTGATTTTTCATTTCTAATTTCTCCCTTCTCACTTCTCCCTTCTCACTTCTCCCTTCTCATTTCCAATTTAAACTATTGAGCCAAAGATTTCCGCTACGGCTTTTTCATCCAGTTCCATGTACCCGGGCAGCTTGCCGTTGTAGTGATCTACGCAGCGTTTTATAACCGCCGGCAAATCGGTCTTGGGTATGCCCAGTTCTTTTAAGGTTAGCGGCTGTCCTATCGATTTTATCCAGTTCCTGAAAGCGCGCAGACCTTCGTTGGCGGTTCCAAGGGGATCGGAAAGGTCCGGTTTTACACCAAAGACCCCTGTTCCGAACTGGGCAACACGGGCGGTCTGCACCGGGTCGCCGTGATTGGCTATGTATTGCATCCAGGCCGGCATTACGGCGGCAAGGCCGGCGCCGTGGGCAGTATCGTAATAGCCTGAGAGCTGGTACTCCACAGCGTGTTCGCCGCCGCGGTTTCCGGAGCGGCCCATACCCATGATGTCGCTGTGGCTAAGGAAAGCCGCCATCATCAGTTCGGCGCGCGCTTCGTAATCTGCAGGCTCGGCAATGGCCGCCGGCGCGTACCTGACTACGGTCCGCATCAGGCCTTCCATGAATTCGTCGCCAATATGGCTGACCGGCGTTCCTTCGAAAAAGTAACGGCTGACAGTGTGGGCAATAATGTCGGCAGAACCTGCGCCGGTCTGGTAAGCGCCCACAGTAAAAGTAAGTTCAGGATTCATGATCGCAAAAACAGGCCTGCAGGGATCCCAGTTAAAACCGAACTTGCGCCCGGTTTCAATGTCATCTTTTATTACCGATGAACGGCTGGTTTCGCTTCCGGCCGCCGCTATGGTGTTGATTACTCCGACCGGCGCCATCTTTTGCGGGCAGGCTCCGTTGTAAAATTTCCAGTATTCGCCGTTGTTGGCCATGGCCAAAGCGATGGCTTTTGCCGTATCAATAACGCTGCCGCCGCCGACAGCAAGAAGGAAGTCGGCTTTTTCCGCAAGGGCGAGTTTAATTCCCGTCTCAACCAGGGACCGCCTGGGATTCGGCTGAACCCCGCCCAGTTCCGCAAACAGCAGGTTTTCATCCTTAAGGGATTTTACAACGCGGTCATATAAACCGTTTTGTTTTATGGAACCGCCGCCGTACACCAGCAGTACTTTGTTTCCGCCGTGTTTACGGATCATTTTGCCCGTTTGGGTTTCTGTTCCCCTGCCAAAAAGGATATCTGTATAAAAATAAAGGCTGTAGCCGGTAAAGTTCTTCATTGATAATATTTGCTTTCGAAAATAAAATTAGTCAAGATACCAGAATGGTATAGATACCAGAATGGCATCAGATACCAGAAATGGATTTCATAAAATAATTGAAAAAATCTACATAGTGCGGTATAGTTTGTTATGAGAAAGGATTTTACATACAAACAATAATTTTTTGAAGGATAAAGCTATGGAAATAAAAAAAATTCGTTTTGTACTTTTCATGCTTTTCTTTCTGGGAGTTATTGCTTTTATGTACGCCGGCATCGACGAATCCGATAACAACCCGGTATCCGGGACCGGCTCATCAACCAACAGTCCCGCTGATGTAGCCGCCAGTGAAGCTCCCATTAAGCTTAGCGGGAAAGACGGCGACCTTTTTTTTATACGGCAGTTATATTGGGACAAGGCCGAGTACGCTGTGCGTTATACGGTTACTCTGGAACAAAAAAGCGATAATCTGGACGCGTACATAGAAGTACTCCGCAAAAATACCGAACAGACTTCTATTGATATAACCGTACCTCCGGGCGAATACCGCTTCCAGGTTTCAAGCATCAATATTCTTGGAATGCTGGACACCCAGTCCGACTGGAATTATTTTACTGTCCGCAATCCGATAACACTTATGGAGCCGGGTTCGGGAGCCGCATTCAGCAATAACCCCGTGTCTCCTTCGCCGGTGGTTTGGGTAACGGAACTGCCCCTGCAGAATTCCAGGGTTATTTTTTCAAGGGATCCGGAACCGGCAAAAGATCCCAACGCGATTATTCAGTATGTTGCCCAGGGGGTAAACACAATCAGTATGCCCGCTCTGGGTGAAGGCATCTGGTATTGGACAGTTTTCGGCGAAACTCCCGACGGCATAAGTGTAAGCGCAGCCTCGCCCCTTTGGTTCAGACTTCTTTCCCTTCCGCTTCTGTCGTCTCCGCATTACGTCCGCCCCGGCCATGATGAAGTAATAACGCTTAACCAGCTGATGGCCGAACGTAAAATAACTTTTGAATGGGAACAGGTTCCCGATGCAAACGCATATATTTTCTCCCTTTACGGTTATTCGGGAAAACCGGTCCTGCTGGCTTTTTCTTCTCCAAGCCCGGCAACATCCTATGTGCTCACCGATTTAACCATTCTGAACATGGACAGTTATTTTTGGCAGGTAGAAGCTGTTACGGCAAGCCGCAACGGTACTGTCGAAAGAAGGGGAATCATCCAGCAGCAGGCATTCGAGATACAGGTCCAGCGCTCCGATTCTCTCCGCGCGACAAACCTGGGTACGATTTACGGGTTTTAAATATCCGGATTAAAGATCCGGTTATTAAAATTCTTCTCCGGCAACTCCCATCCCAAACATCGCAAAATCGTATTTGACCGGATCCTCCGGACAGAACTCCCGCAGTTTATCGGTTAACGCAAGGACGGCCTTTTTATCATTGGACTTGCGAGCAGGATCAAGCAAGCCAAGCTGTCTGGCAATACGGCCCACATGGATATCCAGCGGAATAAAAAGCGAAGCCGGCGGTATTGATTTCCAGATGCCCAGATCGACAGGACCCTCCCGGCGTACAAGCCAGCGCAGGGAAAGGTTAAGCCGCTTGCAGGCTGAGGAAGAATCAGCGTCGGCGATGTGTCTGGAATAAAGACCTTTATTGGCTTTGGCAATGGTCTGACGGAATACAGTCATACCTGCCCACACATTACCGGCTCCTGCAAAAAGTGATTCCAGGCTGCCGTAAGTTGTATAACAGGCCTTTAAACCGCGGCAATAATATTTAAGATCGGTTTCTGAAAATGTCCGGTGTACGCATTTGGTCCCCAGTCCGGAAAAATCACCTGACATTATAAAATCATGCGGACGGTTTTGCATCAGGGTAAACATGCGATCGCAGTTACGGATTATCATATCCCGCCTTCCCCACGCGATTGTAGCGGCAAGAAAGGCGGCGACTTCAATATCTTCTTTTTTTTTATACCTGTGCGGAAACTGCACGGGATCGGCCGGGATAAATCCTGAAGTGTTTACCTCAAGGTATTTTTTATCCAGTAATTTTTTTAATTCAGCCGGATCATGAACGGGAATAATTTGGCGCCTCCTGGGTAATGGTAATATCGTGGGGATGGCTTTCTTTGAGACCGGCAGCGGTTATCCTTACGAACTTGCGGTACTTCTTTAATTCGTCAATATTTTTACAGCCGCAATAACCCATGCCTTTTTTGAGTCCGGATATAAGCTGCTGAAGGAATTCCTTGAGTTCTCCCTTGTACGGCAGCCGGCCTTCGATTCCTTCCGGAGCTATGGTCTCGTCCTTGCTCATCTGGTACCGGTCGCCGGAGCCGTCTTCGATTGCGCCCATGCTGCCCATACCCCTGTACGCCTTGTATATTCTCCCGTCAAAAATAATTTCCTGGCCCGGAGCTTCCTTTAATCCAGCAAAGAGATTTCCTATCATTACAACATCGGCGCCCGCGCCTATGGCCTTGGCTATATCACCGGAAAACTTAATGCCGCCGTCGGCAATGACGGGTATGCCGGCTTTTACAGCTTCTTCCGCGCAGTCCCAGACAGCGGTAAACTGGGGAACCCCGATACCGGCGACAACACGGGTAGTACAGGTTGAACCCGGGCCGATGCCTACCTTAACCGCGTCCGCTCCGGCTTCAATGAGCCGCCTGGTTCCTTCTTTTGAAACCACGTTTCCCCCGATAACAGGAATCCCGAACTGCTTTTTGATTTCACTCACCGCGTTCATTACGTTTCTTGAATCGCCGTGGGCCGTATCGAGTACGACAAAATCAACTTTCGCGTTTTTGAGCAGCGGCATCCGGATGGCAAAATCCTGGGGTGAAACAGCGGCGCCCACTATAAGCCGCCCGTGTTTATCCATTGCTGCCATTGGATACAGTTCTTTTTTCTCCATGTCTTTTACCGTAATCAGGCCCGTAAGGCGCCCTGCCGAATCCACAACGGGAAGTTTTTCTATACGGTGTTTATCGAATTTTTCCCTTGCGCTCGCGACAGTCGGCGTTCCTTTTTCGGTAATAATGTCAGTTGTCATTACATCGGTAACCGGTAAATTATCGTCCCTGCAGAACCTTAGGTCCCTGCCTGTAACAATACCAACTAGCAGACCGTTTTTATCCAGGACAGGGTAACTGGTAATATTTGTCTGGTTAATCATCCTGTTAATATCTTTGATTTTCGCATCCGCCGAAACAGTCAGAGGCTCGTCGATAATCCAGTTGAGAAACCGCTTGACCGCCGCTACCTGGCTGGCCTGTTCATCCGGTTTTAGGTTCCGGTGAATAACCCCCGCCCCGCCTTCCAGCGCAATCGCTATCGCCAAATCTTCCTCGGTAACAGTATCCATTGCCGCAGAAATTATGGGCGTATTAAGACGCACATCACCGCACAATACAGTTGAGATATTGCAGTCCCTGGGAAGGATATCCGAATATCCGGGAACCAGCAGAACATCGTCATAAGACAAAGCTTCAATAAACATTTATTGCCTCCCTAAAATGTTTTGATTTTTTGTTAAATTCAACCGCAAACCACACGAACATGAGGATTTAATATAGAATGGATTTTTAAAGCAGCTATGGCCTTCCATGTAAAATAATGACACGGGGAAAAGGAGAATGTCAAGCGCCCGGCACCTGTGTTGTCGGCCGACACCTGTGTCAATACCTGCGGGAAACAGTATCTTTTTTGGAATCACCTCTTAACCAATCAATCAAATTTAACTGTAATATTCCGTTATAATCATTTGAATAATCATCCAGGGTCAAAAGAAATTTCGGATAATTATCTGTAATTTGTCTCAGGGGAGCAAGTTCACGTTCCAGGGTATTCTGATCAAGGACAGAGGCCGAAACTTGATAATATACGGTCTGCCGGTCGTGGACCGCAATAAAATCCACTTCTGTTCCCCGGCCGGACTTTCCGATATTGACAGTATTGCCGCGCCGCAGTAATTCCAGATATACAATATTTTCTATTTGAAAACCGATATCTCTGTTGGTTACTCCAAGTATCATATTCCGTAATCCGGTATCGCAGATGTAATACTTGCTTTCGGTTTTTAATTGCATTTTGCCCTTGATATCATAACGCTGCACACGGTAAAACAAATAACTGTCGGTAAGCGCGTCAAGATATTCTTCTATTGTTGAGGATCCGGTCGGACGTCCGCCGCTTGTGAGTGTATCAGAAATTTTTTTCGCAGAAACAGGACTTCCAACATTACCGGCCAAAAAACGTATAATGGATTTTAACAGCGAAGCGTCAGTAAGTTTCCTGCGAATCATAATATCTTTAACCATTACTGTATTATAAATTCCTTCCAGATATTGGCTGTGAGCTGCGGAATTATCTACAAAACGCGCGGCATAAGGAAATGCTCCCATATTCATATATTGGTTAAAAAGTTCTTTCCTGTCTGATGTTTTTACCATCATTCCATATTCAAAAAATGAAAGCGGAAGCATATCGATCTGAATATAGCGTCCGGCAAGTTTTGTTGCCAATTCCCCTGACAGTATATAGGCATTTGAACCTGTGATATATATATCCAATTTTTTCCTAAGGTACAGGCTTGAGATTGCCTTTTCGTACTCACCGCAATTCTGGATTTCATCAATAAACAGATATGTCCATTTGTTTTTACACATATGTGTTTTTACATACTCGTGCAGTTTCCTGTAATCCAAAAGTCCGGCATTATCTACATCTTCCAGATTAATCAGTATAATCTGGTCATCCGTCACACCTTCTGCCTTAAGCCGTTTTATATATAAATCAAACAATGTGGATTTACCGCTGCGGCGGACCCCTGTTACAACTTTTATCATGTCCGTTTCCCGCCACATGGAGAGCTGTTTTAGATAATCTTTGCGTTCAATTAGTTTATCCATTATTTTTCAATAATAACAAATACTTGCATTTTTTGCAAGTATTTGTTGAAACCAAAAAATACTAAATATACTGAGTCCTGTCCGTGTGTACTGCGTAACGCAGCGCGAATGAATCGCCATACGTAAGCAATGATCTTCCGGCATCATACCTTACAGGAGCCGCAAGACAGCCGTCAATAAAGGCTTCAATGGAACTGTCTTTGTCAGAATCCGAACATACGCAGAAATACGCAATTGACTGCCTGCGGCTGGCTGTATCAGAAGCGCCGTCTGTTCCTGAAGCACCGTCTGTTCCTGAAGTGCCGGCCGCACCATCATCTGCCGCATAAGCGCGCAGTTCGCAGCCGGAAAGCATATCGTTGTGCCACTCAAGAGGGGAGCTGCACCAGATTCCCAGCCATGCTCGGTCTTTGGCGCCGAAGATCCAGTTTCCTTCCAGCTTATAACTGTCGAATTTTTGCGCCGGGAAGAACAGGTGGGTAAAATGAATTGGATAGCTCTCCGGTATAAGGTAGATTGCGCCGAGTATATTTTCGTACTGTTTGACTGCCGGGAAAATTCCGTTACCGTACCAGTAGCCCGGGCGCATGCTGCTGCGGTCAACATCGCCTCCGGGAAGGTTCGCAAAAACAACACATTCACTTGAGAGAGCGGCGTACCAGAAGTGCTGCTGGTAACCAAAGACGCCAGGGCGGAAGTCGGTGGTGCCGTGAAACCTTTCGTTAAGGGATTTGGTGTAGCGGAAACTGTCCCTGACCGCGTCTTTGTCAAAACAAATGTTTTGCCACTTAAGGCCGGCGTCTTCCCTGGGCGAGGCAAGCGAAGTAAGCATATAATTTTTGGTTTTTTTAAGAACAATTTCTCCGTTGCCGCAGGAATAACGCTGCGATAGTTCCGTATTCATCAGGGACTTAAGGCCATCAGGCAGCCTGTATTTACTTGACGCAAAAAAGACCGGCCATTCATTGGAAGCGCAGGGAGTTTGCGGATCAATGTAATGAATAATAGCCTGTGTTCCCTGGAGGAAGGGATAAATTACATCGCGGTAAACCCGTCCCTGCGGCCCGATTACCGATCCTTTAAACGTGTGGCGGCAGAGCTGATCGAGGAGCATGTCTATAACGCGCGAGGCCATAGAGGAAAGCGGCTCGGGAGCGAAATCAACAAGGTTGAGCAGGGCTCCGGTTGTAACGCACATATAACCTGAACTTAAAAACTCTTCAAAGTAATCGGCCTGTACGTCCCGCAGCCACTGGAGGCAGCGGCGGAATCCAATCTCTGACTGTTCCATGCCAGTTCTTCCGGAACGGATAAAATGATCATCCGGATACATAAGACCGGCCAGAAGCTGAGCGCCGTGGAACAGCAATGAATGGTTCTCGCTCCAGAAGCACATCCCGTCGGAACCTTTCTCGTCCATCCAGAATCTGTAGTTAAGGAAAGTTTCCCTGACCTTGTCCAGAATGTCCTGATCCAGCTTCGCTGTTTTTACCAGCCTTATAATGCCGGCGGCGACAAAATCCGAACAGTCAACTCGATCTTCGATCTTCTTAAGACCTGCCAGAATCGCAGGCCTGTCCGCGTTACTCTGTTCGCCAAGCGCGCAGCGGGCAAGGACACTGTTGACGGCCATACGTCCTTCATCGTCTACGCCGTGTGCGGTTTTTTTTAGGTAATCCAGTCTGCCGGTATCAATGTCCTTGCCGGCGCCGCCGGAATCGGGCCGGACATGGCTTATGAGCTCAAGTGTTTTTTCAATGACCTCTTTGCCAATGTTGCCTTTTATTTTTATTTTCGAACACTCATCGGGTACTTTAATTTTTTTGCCGGCAGGATTGGTTACTGCCGAGCCGGTTTCAGCAGGATTTGTTTCTATTAAATTAAAGTCAGGAAAAAATTCCGCCGGCTCAAGCGTTAACGCTGCCGGAGAATCCGGCGGCAGCACAACAAAATCGCCTTCGGTAAAAATATTCTGCATATAGAGATCGAGGGCTATCAATTTTTCACCGTCAGATCCGGGCAGAGTAACACCGATTAAATCGGCCGCATTTCTGAACTGCATACCAAAGAGGCTGCGCGTATCCCTTACGCCAAGATTTTGCAGACGCACATAGATCGTGTTCTTTCCTTTATTAAGCGCCAGCTTCATTTGCATGCGTGTAATGGGTTTATAAACCGGCCGTTCGGTTGAGCATACCGGATTATTGTTAAGCCATACATCTACCGCGGCGTATGTCCAGAGATCGGCGGAGACGATCATTTCAGTTTTAGCCATAACTTCTGTATACGCGTACAATTCAACCCTGGCCGGCAGGCTGTAAAAAAAACTTACATCAACATACCTGCATCCGCCGCCGCTGTAACGCCAGGGCATACCAAGGCCGGAGATTGAGCCGGGCATTACAATACCCGGCGCCGCAGTTCCGCCCGGCGTCCCGATCTCACGGGGTGTACCGGCCGTGTCAGTTTCCCGCAGTACCGAACGCATATGTTTTTCAAACCTGAGCTGATCATCAAACGGATTGTCAATTACAAAATCACTTACTTGCGGGCCTGATATAAGCCAGTGCGTAATAAAGCCTTCGCGGTCAAGCAGATTCATGATTGTTCTCCAAGAGTTTCGAATAATGTTTTAAAAAGCTCATCACGCTCGATGTGATACACATAACGGATAAAATGGCGGTTGGGATCAAAACCGTAGTGATTATCGTACTGCGGGATGGGAGCGGGCATAAGGTAATCACGGGTATAATCGCCGTCAAGAAGCCAGGAGACAGCGGTAACATCCCAAACTACCCGCGTCCAGTTCTGCAGTCCCCCGTCCTTGATCGCCGATTGGGTTGTATAATTGACCAGATAATCACAGAGCTTGTTTTTACCCTTAAGCCAGCGCTCAAGCTCGGGCCCTGAAATTCTGAATGAAGAAACCACGCCCATGCAGGGAAGCTGTACTACAGCCGCGCCGCAGCCAAAGACAACACGGGCCGCGGCGACATCCTGCTTCATGTTGAACTCATTGGTGTCCGGCCAGTGAACAGCGTGGCCGCCCAGCCAGACAATTACAATGCGGTCCCGAATTTCAGGATTGAGAAGAAGGGCCGACGCGATATTTGTAATTGCGCCGATTGAGACAACGTACAGCGGTTTGTCCGGCGTATAGCTCATTGCAAGCTCTGCCAAATCGCAGGCTGCCGGAGAATCAACCGAGGCGGTTTCGCAAGGCAAATAGCTTTGCGATCCTTTTTTGACAAGGGACTTGAGGTCATCCCTGTTCATCAGATCAAGCAGCTTCAAAATTTCGGCATAACTTTTTTCCATGCCGTCGGCCGGGCCGCTGGAACGGCTGTTATGGAAAGGAGCCGCGTAAATTCCTTTGATGTTTATTTTTTGCGGCGATTTTACCATTAGGGAAAGGGCGAACTGGTCGTCGATTTCGTTATAGGTATCGGTGTCAAGCACCGCATCGACTTTACCTGTTACAGCGGGCGGAACCGGCTTGCGCAGCCGCCGCAGGAGGCCTTCATTGTCTTGGTTCATAACACAATATAGCATTAATCCGCTGATTCTTCCATAATAGTGTATGAAGTTATTAATCTACGGCGCGTTAAACATAGATTTAATTTATCCGGTTGATCACATTGTAATACCGGGCGAAACCATAAAAGCGGCGGCACTAGAAAAAAGCGCGGGCGGCAAAGGCGCAAACCAGGCTGCAGCAGCAGCCAATGCCGGAGCGGAAGTTTTTTTGGCCGGCAGGATTGGAAACGACGGCGGATTTTTATTATCGTTATTAAAGCCGTTTGGGGTTAACACCGAATACGTCGCGGCCGGCAAAGGCAGCACCGGCCAGGCCCTGATTCAGCTTGATAAAAACGGACAGAACGCCATAGTCTATTACGCCGGAGAAAACGGCCAAATAACTGCGGAGGAAACGGAAACGGTAATTGCGGATTTTGGTAAAGGCGACATAATATCGCTTCAGAATGAACTCACCCAAATTCCTGAGATGATGAAGGCCGCTGCAAAAAGGGGAATGGTAATCTGCTGCAACCCGTCACCATGGGACGAAAAAATTCGCGGCTACCCGCTTGAACTGGTTGATATTTTCATAGTGAACGAAATTGAAGGACCGGCACTGGCAGAACTGCCGCAGCAGACACCCGCCGCAAAAGTCCTGGACGCCCTGACCAAACGTTTCCCGGGCAAAGAAATAATCCTGACCGCGGGAAGCGAAGGCGCATATTACGGCCGGGACCAAGCGCGGGAAAAAGGGAACGCCGTCAAGGTAGAGGTTGTTGACACAACAGGGGCAGGCGATACTTTTACCGGTTATTATCTGGCGGCGAGGCTGGGTAATTATTCGGTTCCGGACGCGCTGAACATCGCATGCAAAGCAGCGTCAATCGCTGTCTCACGCAAGGGCGCGCTGGCGGCTATTCCGGGGAAGGCTGAAGTGTTTTAATATTTGCCGTGAACCCCGCGAACTTTTACGAACGCTCACAAAAGGGAAGAATCGGGGCTCACGGAGCTCTCGGAGTTGTACAGAGGGCACGGGGCGTAAATATAAGATCAGGTATTTTCCATGGGCTCGCTTTAATAGAAACAATTGTTCGCAAGGAAATGACTGTACGATGAACTTCTGCTGCGGCAACACATTCAATATAATGAATTTCTAAAGATACCTTAGGTCACGCAATGAAGGGTATCAATACCGCAGGGCAAGCTTGCACCAAGCGCCTTCAGCGAACCATAGGTTCGACAGAGTATTGCCCCTTATTTTGACATGCTCCGCCATCTTGGGGTGGCGCTAAAAAGGGCCGGCTAATTTATCACCACCGGGGGACCTTCATCGACCGGCCCGAGGAACCCAAACGTATACGCCGCCTGCTTTCGGATGAGGATACTTTGCAGCCGCTGTTGTTTGAGTCTTAACCGCGAACTGGATTTTACAAAACGCGGGCTTTCCGCTTTACAAATCGCGGGGATTTAGTTTTACAAAACGCGGGCCTTACACTTTACAAAACGCGGAAACGGTGTTACTATACCAAGAGGTCAAAATGAGTGATTATCCGCGTTGGCGCATGGCAAATGTTAAAGATGCGCTTAAAACCCGCCGTGTTGTTGTAATATCCGGGGCAAGACAGACCGGAAAAACCACCCTTGCAAAACAGGGAATGGATAAAAGCAGCGTTTTTCGCCCCCTCGATATCGATGTGTTTTATGAATCGGCCGTCAATGATCCAACCGGATTTGTGAAAAACGATTCAGGAACAATGGTTATTGATGAAGTGCAGAAAGTAAAAAAACTCATTACGGAAATAAAGTATGTGGTTGATAACAATAATCGTCCGGGGCAATATTTACTCACCGGTTCCGCGAATATTAACTCATTACCGGAAGTAGCCGAAAGCATGGCAGGACGAATAAAGAATATTCGTTTGCGCCCGCTCACACAGGGGGAGATACTGTCTAAAAAACCGTCATTTCTAAAAAGAGCATTTGCGATGAATTTTCCAAAGCAAGTTATTGGGTATGATAAAAAAGCAATTTTTGATTTGGCTTTTCGCGGCGGATTCCCGGAAGCTGTACGTCT
>WQZG01000060.1 GCA_009780855.1 Treponema sp. | reverse complement strand
CGATTCCGTTCATGCCGCCCGTTCTGCAAACCATTACAGCCATTCTCCCCTTTAGGTACACCGCGGATTTCCCGTTCCGTGTTTACAGCGGCAACATCGCCGGGAACGAAGCACTGCTGGGGCTTGCGATTTCCGCCGCGTGGCTGTTGGCGCTGATCCTGTTCGGCATTTGGGGCTTTAGGGCTTCATTAAAACGTCTGGTGCTGCAGGGGGGATAATGATTTATTTTAGGTTCCTTGCAATGAACGTAAAAGCAGTTCTTGAGTACAGGCTCTCCGCCTGGCTTATTGCCGCCGGCCAGACATTTACCACCATATTTTCTTTTTTGGGAATAGCCCTGCTCTTTAACCGGTTCGGGAACCTGGGCGGCTGGACCTTTGCAGAGACAGCGCTGTGCTTTACCGTAACCGGGGCGGCCTTTGTCCTCTCCGAATGTTTTGCCCGCGGCTTTGACGCTTTTTCCGGAATGGTCATAAGGGGTGAATTCGACCGGGTGCTGCTGCGGCCGCGCAATACAATAATACAGGTACTGGGCGCCAAAACAGACATTACCCGTCTGGGCAGGCTTATTGTAAACCTGGCAATTCTTTTTTATGTACTTCCCCTTACCGGAATAATCTGGACTCCGTCAAAAATAACTACGCTTGTTTTTATGATAATCGGGGGAGCCGCTGTCTTTACGGGAATCTTTATACTGGGCGCCACAGTTTGTTTTTTTACCCTGGAAGGCCTTGAAGTAATCAACATCTTTACCGACGGCGGCCGCGAACTTGCCTCCTATCCGCTGCCCGTTTACGGCAAATGGGTTACCAGGTTCTTCACTTTTATAATACCTCTGGGCTGTATGAACTACCTGCCGTTAATGTACCTGACCGGCCGCGCCGTAAATCACCCGCTCCTTTACATGCTTACGCCGCTTATTGGTTTCGTATTTATAATTCCATGCGTTTTGGTATGGGAATACGGAATAAGGCACTACACCTCCTCCGGCAGCTAACCCCTAACCACTTACTACTTAACCACTCAACCACTTACTACTTACTACTTAACCATCCCCGGCAAAAACGTTGATAAAGCCGGAATATATGTTACCAGCAAAACAACTACCAGCCGGATTAGCACAAACGGCATTACATCCCGGCAGATTTCGATGAACGGCTTATTGAATCTGTACGCCGCCAGGAAAAGGTTCATGCCCACCGGCGGAGTAAGGTATCCTACTTCCAGGTTCACTATAAAAATTATTCCAAGGTGGACCGGGTCTATCCCGTAAGCCATGCCCAGCGGGAAAATCAGCGGCAGAACTATAAGGATGGCGGAGAATATATCCATGAGGCAGCCGACTATAAGCAGGGCCAGGTTAAGTACCAATAGGAAAATGAACTTCGACTGGAACGCGCTCTGCATCCAGCGGGTAAGGTTTTCCGGGACCTGGGTGTCAATTATAAAATACGAAAGAGCCTGGGACAGGGCCAGGATCGAAAGGATGCCTCCGATTATCGGAATTGCCTTGTCTAATACTTTGGGAACATCCCTTATCTTTATGTCCCTGTGAATAAATACTTCAACCACAAACACGTAGATCATGGCGGCAGCGCCGATTTCCACCAGGGAAAGGATGCCGGTAAAATACCCCGCGATCAAAAGGATGGGCAGAAGGATTTCAAAGGCAGAGTCCTTAAGTTCATCCAGGGATTTGCGCAGGTTAAACGGTTCAACCGGAATTTTTACTCTTAGCGAAACTACAATGCCGAATATTATGACCGTCGCAATCAGCAGCAGACCGGGAAAAATTCCGCCCAGAAACAGATGGATTATGTTTGTCTGGGTTTTAGCACCGACAAGAATAATCGGAAGGCTGGGCGGGAAAAGCAGGCCTATGCTGCCGGCAGATGTTAAGAATCCAATCGAAAATTTTGACGGGTACTTTGCGTGATCCGACAATATCACGTAGAGCAGGCCGCCCAGCGCGAGTATCGTTACACCGGACGCGCCTGTAAAAGATGTAAAGAACGCGCAGATTAATACCGTGGCGATAATCATTCCGCCGGGAATCCAGGCAAACAGGCTCCTGAAGACGCGCACCAGCCGTTCACCTGCTTTGCTTTCGCTAAGGAAAAAACCGGTAATTGTAAACAGGGGAATTGCGACATAACTGTTCATGGTCAGGCCGGTATAGACCTGGTTTGCAACTACGTCGATTTCACCCCAGGAACCCTGGATCATAATAAGCGCGATGGCGCCCATGATAATAAAAAGGGGCGCGCCGGCCAGTGCGGCAAAAATCAAAAAGATTGCGGCCGGGATTTTTATGTTGAAGGCGAGGTTGGAAATAAAATCCTGCATGCTGTAAGTAAAATCCGGCGGATTAAAACCCCAGATGAACTTGGCAATTACAGGCAGCGAGCAAACTGTGGCGGCGATGATTGTCAGGACAGGCAGAATTCTTAGTTTGCCCTTTACCGGAGTCAATCTGGCGAAACGGAACGCCATTACCGCGAAACCAACGGGAATTATCCATGCAAATACCTGGTCAGGAATAAAGCCGATCATGGTCCAGGGAGAAAGCGCGATGGATACAAAAGAAGCGCCGCACCAGACAAGAACGGTAACCGTAAAAACTGAAATTAAGCTTGTAAACACGGCTATAATATTTTTTGCTTTTTGACTGGGAAGTAAATCAACAATGTTAATCGAGAGATGTTGTTTTTGCCGTGTGGTTATCATTCCGGAGAGCAGCCCCAGTACCAATAAAAAATGGACTGTCAGATCCGCGGAGGAAGGAACACCTGTTCTAAGCAGCAGCCTGGCGACAGCTTCGGATGCGGGGAGGAGCGCCAGAAGCGCGATAAACAAATAACAGATCCCTTCCTCAATTTTCCAGATGATTGGTTCTTTGATGATTGGTTTAGTATCGTCCATTTTATTTTGCTGTCAGTTTGTACCGCGGCTGCTGCGGTAGTTCTTTAAAATTTCGCTGAACCTGTTGTAGAGGTCCCGGTTAAAAGTGGTTCCAAGAAGGCTGGGCATCGCCTTGTCGGTTTCGTCATACCAGACTTTTAGCTGATCGGAAGTCAGGTCATTGATCGTAAGGCCGTAACTTTTCATCGTGTTTATGGCGTCTTTTTCAAGGGATATTATGGACATGTCCATTTCTTTTTCGATAGTTTTGGCAATCTCCAGAATCTTTGGTTTGTATTTATCCGGTATGGATCTCCACGCCGGCTGGTTCATGATAAGCCCGCCCATGATTGGAGCGACGTTTACATTCATCATGTTTTTTGTAATGCCAAAAACCTGGTTCCCCGCTACAATCAGCGGGCTCTGGTAAACGGCGTCAATCATTCCGCTGTTGAGCGCGGTGACAATTTCTGTAATGTCAACCGGGATCATTTGGTAACCCATTGATTTAAAGGCCTGCATAAGTTCAGCCTGGCCTGCGACTGTTCCAAGTTTAATCCTCTTGAGCTCGGCCGGTGTATAGACGGGCGTTTTGGAAAAAACTTTTACCCAGCCGGCTCTGGCCCAGGCTATTACCTGGAACCCTTTGCCGGCGAGCAGTTTTTCAAGATCGTCTTTTGCGTTCGCAAGAATTATATCCAGTTCGTCATCGGTGCGGATAAGGAACGGGACGCTTAACGTCATTATTTCCTGGGAAATCGCTGACATTCCCACAGTGGAAAAAACCGCAGCCTGTATCTGGTTTAGTTTGAGTTTGCGCAGAACATCGAGTTCGCTGCCGGCGACTCCGTTGTGGAAAATCTGGAATGTAACTTCACCGTTGCAGGCCGCAGTCCATTCAGCAGCCATTTTGTTCAGCGCGCTCCCCCAGGGGGTGTTCTCCGGCACCATGGAAGCTACCTTGATAACTCTCTGCGCGTAAAGAGTTCCGGCCGCGGCTGTCAGTATAAGTAATATAATTAACAGTTTTATTTTCTTCATCAGTTTACTCCGTAGTTTTTTTCGTTTCGGTTATCAATCGCGGCGATTATTCATCGCGGCGATTATTCATCGCGGCGATTATTCATCGCCATAATCCCATTCGGGCCAGTCACCGTTATCCGGTGTATCAGAATCAAGTGTTATAAAAAAACTGGAAGCGTTGTCCAGCAAATACCTGGCTTTTTTAATCGACAGCACATTCATAAGCCGGATAGATGGATCGTCATCAGGATTAATCGCAATGGCGGCTTCCAGTTTTTCCTTGAAGCCCGCATAATCCTGGGCCGGTATACAGACCGATTTGGCATAGGACACATAAGGGCTTGCCGAGAGCCCCCTGCTTTTTTCCACAGCCATGTTAAAGTGTTCATCCACCAGTGATTTATCTCCGCCCAGCGATTCGGGCAGACTGGAATAAAAAATAATAAAAAAGTCGTCCAGCGCGCCGCTATTAAAATCCGGGTCCAGGGCGTACGCCCTTTCGATCATTGCCTTTAGTTCCGGAACCCTGACCCCCAGATCCATGTTAAAGCTGTCCAGCGAATAGGCTGAAAGTACGCCGGCGGCTGCCCAGTAAAGATACGGGACATCGGCTTTGACGGTTTTGGCCATGTACGAATCAATCTTGCCGGCCCTGTAAGCGCCGCTGAAGCCGGGATATTTTTTGTCCAGGCCGGAATATAAAATATCAGCGCCCCGCAGGTAGAGATCTTTTGCCCTCTTTAATTCATTGATTTTATCGTTATAACGGCTGGGCGGAAGCATCTCTGCGGGAGTTTGTACAAACGCGTTGGCGTACATTACAAACAGGGATCCTGTTGTAAGAATAAGGCCCTGGTGGTCCGGGTTCTGTGCGAGCAGCGCCTCGTACATCTTGATGGCAAAAGGCAAAGCGTCCCCGACCAGCGCCGGGTCCGGGTCTCCCGTAAAGACATCACTGCTTCCCGAGCCGGTCAGCGCGTCAGAGACCGCTTTGATTGCCAGTTTATTTATGGAACAGCCGGCCAGCAGGGTAATGCTGAATAAGCATACGGTTAAACGTAAAAATAGATTATGAATATTTTTCATTTTTTGTTTCTTAGTCAGATAATATTCGTTTAGGCATTGGCTTGTCAAATGACCTGCTCCCGCGGTTTTATCATTTGCCGATTATCGTTCTGATGTCGCTTTCAATGGCGGCCAGTTTACGGCGGGCTTCGGTTTTGGCGGCAGCCAGTCCGTTGCCATCCGGACCTGCATTACCGGTCAGACCCGCATTGCCGGTCAGACTTGCGCAGCAGGTTGCGTAAAATTTGATCTTTGGTTCGGTGCCGCTAGGCCTTGCGCTGACTATGGTCCCGTCTTTTAAAAAGAACTGAAGCACGTCGCTGGGAGGCAGCCCGTCCGCTCCCTTTTCCAGATCACGCATTTTTAAGATTTCTATACCGCCAAGAGTTTTGGGTGGATTTTTACGGTATCCGTCCATTATCCCCTTCATTATTGAAGGGCCTTCCGGTCCCTGGAAATATTTGGAAATTCCTAACTCTTCCCAATATCCGCAGATACTGTACAGTTCATCAAGCCGGTCCAGCAGGCTTTTGCCTTTGCTCCGCCAATAAAGGGTCATCTCCGCGGTAAGGGCCGCAGCTGAAACACCGTCCTTGTCCCGCACTTCGTTCTCCACCAGGTAACCGTAGCTTTCTTCTGTCCCGAATACCACTGTCGCGGATTTGTCTTTCTCGCATTTTGCCATAATGTCCGCAATCCATTTAAAACCCGTAAGACATTCAAAACATTTTGCGCCGTAGTTCTCCGCGACTTTTTTCTGCATACCGGTTGTAACAATCGTATTTACCATTGCCGGATTGGGCGGGGTTCTGTTTGTTTCCCTTAACGAGAGAAAAATATAATCGGCCAGCAGCGAACCCATTTGGTTGCCTGTTACCAGGGTAAAATCACCGGGTTTACCCCTGTGCCCGGATGGGACCGCTACCCCAAATCTGTCAGCGTCCGGATCTGTCGCCATTACTACATCGGCTTTTTCTTTTTTACCCAGTTTTATTGCCAAATCCAGAGCCGCGGCTTCTTCAGGATTGGGAAACGCCACTGTAGGGAAGTCGCCGTTCCCTTCGCGCTGTTCAGGTACCGTAATTACATTCAGGCCCAAATTCCCCAGTACACTTTCCACATGGAAAGCACCGGTGCCGTGCAGGGGAGTGTAAACTATTTTTACTTCGCCGGCCTTTTCTCTTATTAACTGCGGTCTGTAGAGATTCCTGGTCACCATTTCCCGGTACGGGATATCGACTTCCTTGTCAATAAACACCAAAAGTCCTTTTTCCAGGGCCTCGGTTTTTTCCATTTCGTTTATCCGGGTAACCCTGTTTACTTCGTCAATGATTCCTGTATCGTGGGGCGGAATTACCTGGCTCCCTCCGTTCCAGTATGCCTTGTAACCGTTATACTGGGGCGGATTATGCGAGGCGGTAACCACGATGCCGGTATCGCATCCAAGAAGACGGATTGCAAAAGAAAGTTCAGGTGTCGGACGCATTTCGGTAAAGAGATAGCACTTGATATTGTTTGCCGCGAACACCAAAGCCGCTTCCTCCGCGAACTTTGCGGAATAATGGCGGCTGTCATATGCGATAACCGCCGAAAGCCCCCCTTTTGTGTTCGCCGCAATTTTAGCCTTCTGCGGAAACGCTTTTTTTAGGTATGCTGCCAGGCCCTGGGTCGCGCTTTTTACAACCAGGGTATTCATTCGGTTGTAGCCGCCGCCGATTACTCCCCGCAAACCTCCTGTACCGAATTCCAGATTCTGGTAGAACCGGTCTTCCAGTTCGGCTTTTGCGGCCGCCGGATCTTTGGAATTAAGGGCGGCCAGCAGATCTTCCACTTCTTTTCTGAAACTAACGTCGTTTTCTCTGGCTATATATTCATTGGCTCTGCCTGTAATTTGATTAAAATCCATGTTTTACCTCTTTAAAATAAGGATAATTGAAATTAAATATCTACACAAGATTATATAAAAATACATTGATTTTTCCTATATGTATGTTATTATTTAAAGCATAGTGCAGGAAGGAATGCCCGGGGCGGGTTTGGACTGCGCTGCAGATATTTTAAAATTTTTTCTTATTTAAAAAAATTTAATAATCATCAAAAAAACGGCGTTGGTCCTGATCTCCGGTTTATTAACCGGATGTTCATGCCTTCCCCGGGCTTTTCCTCCTGCATTATTTTTATACCCCTGACGATTCCGATCGTTGTGTCATATTAACTAAAATTAATCCATTGGCGGTCTCCGATACTCCGTAATACTCCGTAATGCTCTTGTACATTATTTAATAGCAGTTTATATTGTAATTAAGTTATGTAAATCATAATTTAATTACAAGTCTCGTGATAAGGGACTTAATTTTTTTGAGGGGTGATGTATGAGTGAAAAAGACAAGGATCAGGTCACTTCAGCTGTTGATGAAGAAGCAAAGAACGGGTTTACGATTTCCCGCCGTAACTTTTTAAAGGCAGTAGGAATCGGAACCGCGGCTGTAGCCACTGTTGCGGTAGCATCACCGCTGGCTGCTTCCGGTATCAGGGACGGCGGTCTTCCCGGAGTCGGCGTAAAAACCAATCCGACCAGCATTCCAAGAACCTGGGATATTGAAACCGATATTTTGATTCTGGGCGGCGGCGCAGTAGGTCTCCCCGCGAGTATCCGCGCCAAAGATACAACCCCCGGTCTTGATGTTATGATACTTGACGCCAACTACGACTGCGGCGGCCATGCCATCATCTCCGGCGGCAATGTCCCGCTGGGCGGCGGCACTTCCTGGCAGAAACGCGACGGTCTCGCCGATACTCCGGATATTCTTTACCGGGATCTTACAGACTGGTCAGTAGTTAATGCGCAGGGCGCCGGTATTTACCGCTACAATGACAGAAACATTCACCGCACCATGGCCGACAATATGGCTCCCTGTTTTGAATTCCTGCTCGCGAATGGTGTCCGTTTTGCAAATAGACCCATAGACAACAGCGGCGCGCAGGGCACCGGCGTATCCTTCCTAAGGGAAGCCCACACCGTATGGACCGACGGCCCCTCAATGGAAAGCCCGGCAGGCAACGGCGGAACAAACCTTTGCCGCGATATGGAAAGAAGCGCCCGCAAAAAGGGTGTAAAGTTCCTGTTCAATTACCACATGGATACAATCTTCCGCGAAGACCTTGTAGCAGGCAGGGTAGTGGGAGTACAGGCCAGCTATACGCCGACAGATGACGGCAAGGGCGGAACAATGCCTTCCTTTATGTCAGACGGCAATCTGTCCTTTAATAAACCAACAATCAACGTCCGCGCCAGGAAGGCCATTATTGTCGCCACGGGCGGAAGCTCCGGCAACCATAACTTCAGGCGGATCTCCGATCCAAGGCTTACAGAAGAAATCCCGGGTTCCTGCCATGAATACTCCTTACAGGATGCGTCAGGCGAATTGGCCGTTATCGCGATCGGCGGCACCCTTTGGGGAACCGCGACCCAGAGCCTTGAGCGTTCAAGCCAGCTTCTGGCCAGCAATACAGTCGGCGTAAGGACAAATTATGTCAACTGCGTCTGGACCAATGAATCCCCAATCGCACACAAAATCAAATACTTTGGTGTTGTAATGCGTGACTGGCAGAACGCCATTATGGTTAACCAGGAAGGCAAACGTTTCTATAGCGAGACCGCCGGATTCCAGTACGCCGCAGCAGGCGCAGGCGGTATGTTGGATAATTACGGCGGCTATGTCCAATATGACTGGCGGAACGGGACCAAGATCCCCTACAATCCGATCAATTATATTAACGCGGCTCTTGCCCCCAACGCCGGAACAGTAGCTCCGGATTTTGCCGCGGGACCCCAATGGGCGATCTTTGATCAGGACGCAGTTACCCGCCAGCGGTTCGATGTCACATCTCCCGATGTTATGGATCCCCAATACTTCTTTAAGGCTGATACACTTGAAGAACTTGCCTCCAGGATCAACACCTGCCCGTACCAGAAATACCGGATGGACGGTGCGGTTCTTAAGGCAACAGTAGATCGCTACAATACCTTTGTAGGCGGGAATGATGTGGATTTCGATAAACCGTCTCCCAAATATGCGATTGAGAAAGCCCCCTTCTACGCGGCGTGGAATACAGTCCAGCAGCACGATACCTACATGGGTGTCCGTGTTAACGGAAATTGCCAGGTCCTTACCCTGGACGGCAAATGGATTCCGGGTCTGTATGCCGGCGGAGAATGCACAGGCGGCGCGAGCGCGCATGGACTGGCCCGCTGTCTTACCCAGGGCTACATTGTCGGCGCAGAAGCGGCCCGTTCGTAATTTTTGATACCATGTTGATGTCCGGACAGTTTGAATAACTGTAAAGTCAGAATAACCCGTCCGGACATTGACCTTATTGGTAACTTCAACAGGGATTGTTTGTTTCCATACAAAAGCCCAATAAACAGGAGGAGACATGAAAAAATTTATATTCGCTGCCGTAATTATAGCGGCAGGATTGGTAATTTTTTCTATCAATATCAGCGCTGAGCAACCTGCGACAGGCCTAAATAATAACCAAACAACCAAAACTCTGGTTATGCAAGCTTCCTGGAAACCGGGCGCAGCGGGAAATTCGTCTTCATCTTCCGCCTGGCAATGGCAGACAATTCAATTCGGCGATGATTTTGTACCGGTTGAAAACGACGAAGTTGTTACCGACAAAAGCGCCGAATGTTTGTTTTGTCATGAGTTCCAGTTCTCCGAGCTCGCCAAACTCACCGCGGACTGGGCAGACCCCTGGGGCGACCCGGTAAATCCGCATACCTACGTGGATGAAGACAAGGCCGATCCCCATCACGGCGATAAAATAGTGCCGGATTGTCTTAAATGCCACAAGGAACACGAACTGCCCGCTCCGACAAGTAAAGTTGCTGACGCGAAACTTAATTACTGCTATAGCTGCCATCATGAACAAACATTCGAGGTCTGCAGCGATTGCCATTAAAAGAGATTTTTAAGCATCTTAGGTCGTTAAATTTTTCACTTATTTTGCTGGCGCTCCTGATTATCCTGAGCGCCATTTCTACATTCGCAGCCGAGCCCGGTGCTTTTTTTAACAGCCTGGGCTTTTTTGCGATTATAATTCTTTTTTTTATCAATCTTGCAAGCTGCTTTGTTTACCGTTTTTCCAGAGAATTAAAAAAAACCGGGCACAGGAATTTCGGCCCCGATATTCTGCACGGCGGATTAATCCTTTTTATGGTTTTCGCCCTTTTAAGCACCTATAACCGCATGGAAGGACAAATCGCGTTGACCGCCGGCCAAACTGCAAATATGCCGGACGGAAGTGTTTTAACTCTGGATGATTTTGAATATCAGCGATATGATAACGGCCGCCCCCGCGACTGGATAAGTTATCTGACCGTTGAGAATAATAATAATATCGTTATCTCGCGTTACCCGCTCAGGGTAAATCATCCGTTAAAACTCAACGGCTATACCCTATACCAATCTTCCTACGGTGAAATGAAGGGCGGAATGTATTCGGTTATACAGGCAGTCAGGGAACCGTTTTGGGGCCTGGTACTTGCCGCCCTTATAATCTGCGGCGCGGGGATGTTTATTACAATGTTTGTTAAATTATACAGAATACTTCGGAGGAAAACCTAAAATGACCAGCCTTTCTACAGCATCGTGGATCCTGCTTTTGGCCGCATCGGTAATACAGGTAATCTATATTTTTAAAAAAACGTCCGGAGCAGATCCCGCCAGTGTCTGGCTGCTTATCGTAAGCGATATTCTGTTGATTGTTGTCTTTATACAGCGCAGCATTGAAATTTCTTTTTTGGCCCTTACCGGAACTTTCGAATCCCTGGTTTTTTACTCGGCCGTGGTTGTCCTGGTAAGCATTGTTTACCGTTTCCAAAAGAAAATACCTTTTTATAAAAACATATATTTCCTGATGACGTTTCTTGCTTTAATTCTGCTGGCAATAGCAAGCTCGCCTTTGACCAGCAAAGAAGCCCTGCCTCCTGTTCCGGCGCTGCGTTCCTTCTGGCTGGTTCTTCACGTATCTTTCGCGTTCATCGGCGAAGCTTTCTTTATCGCGGCCTTTGCGGCATCCGCCGCTTTTTTGCTCTCAAAAGATGAAACAAAAAAGATCGATTTTGACCGCATTACCTATACATCAATTGCGGTTGGTTATCCCATATTTACCGCGGGCGCAATAATATTCGGCGCAATCTGGGCGCAAAAAGCCTGGGGCCGCTGGTGGGGCTGGGACCCAAAAGAAACCTGGGCCCTTATTACCTGGCTGGTCTATACCTTCTACCTGCATATGAGATTAATCGCCAAAAAGACCGGTTCTCTCCCTTCATGGATTTCGGTAGCCGGCTTCCTTTGCACAGTCTTTACTTTCTTTGGGGTAAACTATATCCTGACCGGCCTGCACAGTTACAGGTAATTTGTTGGGAGAAGAGAGAAAGGAGAAAGGAGAAGTGAGAAGGGAGAAATAAAAAAGGTTAGAGTGTTTTCCTTAATTTCTAACTACTAATTTCTAATTTCTAATTTTTTTTCTCTTCCATTTCTAATTCTTAATTTCTAATTTCTCATTTTTTTCTTTTTCCGCCGCGGCTCCGTGAGAATCCGTGTCCGTGGCTGTACGATATGCTGAAAAATTTTCGAATACTTTTTCTATTTCCTTCTCTGTGTCTCTGGTGAACCCCGTGCCTCCGTGAGAACTATTGGAATCCGCATTCTTTTCGTGCTGGTTCGTGGTAGAATTCCCTGAATCTTTCTCTGTGACCCCAGTGTCCGCTGTGCCTACCTTCGGTTCTATGCCGTGAGAACTATTGGAATCCGCATTCTGTTCGTGCTGGTTCGTTTGGTTCGTGGTTAAACTCCCGGATTTTTCCTGTTCGGGAGTTTTGTCTTCAAGGGTCGCAACTTCGTCGATTTCCTTAAGGATTTTATCTTTTACCATCATCAGTTCGTTGTAAAGTTTTTTCGCCTTGCCATACATCTTGCCGGCTTTGCGGATAAATTTTGGGACGTCATCGGGTTTAATAAAAATCATCATGACAATAATAATTACGATGATTTCAGAAAAACCGACACCAAACATCAATCTTCTCCGAACTTAAAGATTTTGGCCACAAGAATGGCCAGGAAATAAAAAACTATCAGCGGAGTGGCAACTCCTATCTGGCTTGCAATATCGGGCGGAGTAACTATCGCCGCGAGTATAAAGATGGCTACAATTATAAAACGTGTCGCCTTCCAGACCTGGCGGCGTTTGAGAATTTTCAATACCATCAGGATTTCCATTATAAGCGGAGCCTGCAGCGCCACTACCGCCCAAAAAATAAATGTCAGAATGTAAAAAACATTGGATTCATAATTTAATAAAAAACCCACAGACTCTGGTACAAAGTAGGGTCTTGTAAGGAAATTAATTGCCAGAGGTATCAGCCAGAAGTACACAAAATACGCGCCGACAACAATAAGGATAAGGCTGCAAATCAAAAAGGAAAGGACAATGCGTTTTTCCCGTGTGGTAAGCCCCGGGAATATAAAACGCACTATACCAAAAATATGAACCGGCATTGATATGATCATTCCGGCAATTACCGTGATCCTGAGCTGGGCAACAAAACCTTCTGCTACCGAACTGACAACCAGTGACTTGTCAACCAGGCTGTCTATTCCCATAAACGGTTTTGTAAATATTTCTATGATTTGGTTTGCAAAAAAGTATGAAACCAAACAGGCAATTGCCAGTGCGAATGCTGATGTAAGAATTATATTCCTTAATTCCCTAATGTGCCCGAGTATGGGCATTTCCTTGTCATTTGCAGCCATCAGAATGATCCCCGGTTAAGCTTTTTTCTCTTCCTTGTTCTCCGGGATCTTTTTTTCACTGTCCTCTTCTTCCGCTTCCTTCATGGCCTTGTTGAATTCTTTCTTGGCCTGTCCCAATGATTTGGCAAATTTGGGAATTGCCGATGCTCCGAACAATATTAAAATAACAACTACTATTATTAGTATTTCACCGCGTCCTATACCCATTTTTGACCTCCGTAAGTTGTCAATTGAAGTATCTTATTAAACATTTATGTTCACATATAGTCAAGGTCCCGGATTAAACCTATGTCCCGGAGTAAACCTATAGAAGAAAATTTATTTCTCCGTTATTTTTAAAGTTAATTATTATGATCAGAAAATTTTTCGTCCGGACGCTGTTCTCTGTTCTTGTACTGACAGTCCTTGCCGGCTGCCAAAAGGCTGAACCGTCACAGTCTGAATTTGTTCTGGCAACACTCTGCACTGTTACCCTTTACGACAAGGGTAACGATAAAGTTTACCGCGATGTTTTTGACCGGCTTACCGAAATTGAAAACCGGATGAGCGTTCACATCGAGACAAGTGATATATATTTGATTAACCAATCCGCCGGAATTGAACCTGTAAAAGTGCACGACGATGTTTACAAGGTAATCGAAACCGCTGTTCATTATTCAGATTTATCTGATGGCGCTTTTGACATTACAGTAGAGCCGCTGGTTTCATTATGGGATATTGGAGGCGACAATCCCAGGGTTCCCTCCCCCGCAGAAATTGACAGCGTCCTCCCGCTAATCAATTGGCATGATATTGTCCTGGACCCTGTTAACAAAACTGTTTTTTTAAAGAACAGGGAGCAGGCTCTGGACCTGGGCGCCATCGCCAAAGGCTACGCCGCCGACGAAGCCGCTGCCATCATCAAAAAAGCGGGGATTCCCAGAGCCATTATCGATCTTGGCGGCAACATTATGATAGTCGGTACCAAAAAAGACAAAAGCCTTTGGAAAATCGGAATTCAGAATCCCAATGATTCCAGGGGTGAATATATTGGCATAGCACAGATGACAGCGAAAACCGTTGTTACTTCCGGAGTTTACGAGCGTTATTTTTTTTCTGACGGAATCCGCTACCATCATCTTCTGTCTGTAGCTACCGGATATCCGGCAGATAACGGCCTGCTTTCGGTAACTATTATTACCAACAATTCCATAGACGCCGACGCGCTTTCCACTTCCGTGTTTGTACTTGGCTACGAAAAGGGAAGAGCTCTGGTGGAATCACTGGACGGTGTGGACGCGGTTTTTATTTTTGACGACTCGACCATCCGCATGACCGGCGGTGTCAATTTTAACCTGACCAATGATCAATTCAGAATTATTAATAACTGATATCATGAAAGGTTGATATTATAAAGGACTTATATGGCGTACAGCGATTTACAGGATTTTATCAGCGCACTGGAAAAGGCCGGGGAATTAAAACGGATATCCGTACCTGTGGATCCGTATCTTGAAATTTCGGCAATAGCAAACCGGATAATGTCAGAAGGCGGACCGGCTCTCCTGTTTGATAATGTTGTCAGTCAAAAAAATTTCGGCGCCAACCATGCGTCCGGCGCCAATAACGCGTCCGGCGCCAAAAATCCGGGGCAACAATATCCGGTAGCGATAAACCTTATGGGCAGCGAAAAACGCATGGCCATGGCTGTTAATGCAGGAAGCCTGGACGCAAAGGCCGCCGAAATTTCCGGCCTTATCGAATGGGCATGGTCCTTTGCAAAAGATTTCAATCCGTTTACGGCAATTCCGCAGGCCCTTCCAAAGGTACCGCAGGCCCTTAGTTTTATTCCGCATAAAAAAAATCACCCGATTTGCCAGGAAGTCATTGACGATGAATCCGGTTTTGACAGCCTTCCCGTTCTTACATGCTGGCCCAAAGACGGCGGTCCTTTTTTAACATTGCCGCTGGTCTGCACCCAGGATCCGGAGAACCTCAGACGCAACATGGGCATGTACCGAATGCAGGTTTATGACAGCCGCACCGCGGGAATGCACTGGCACATCCACAAGGACGGAGCGCATAATTTTTCCAAATACGTTAAGAGCGGTGAACGTATGCCTGTTGCTGTGGCCCTTGGCTGCGATCCGGCCGTTATTTACGCTTCCACCGCTCCGCTGCCGGAAGGCGTCTGGGAAATGCTTTTTGCCGGGTTTTTACGCGGCAGGGGAGCCGGGGTCTGTAAGGCAACCTTAAGCGATTTGCTGGTACCGGCGGACGCGGAATTTATTCTTGAGGGCTACGTCGATCCTCTTGAAACCCGTATTGAGGGCCCTTTTGGCGATCATACCGGTTTTTATTCCCTGCAGGATGAGTATCCTGTTTTCCATTTACAGCGCATTACGCGGCGGAAGAACCCTGTCTACCCTGCTACCATAGTCGGTATTCCGCCCAAGGAAGACTGCTGGATGGCAAAGGCGACCGAACGTCTTTTCCTGCCCCTGCTAAAGCAGCTCTGCCCGGAGATAATTGATCTGTCCATGCCTTTTGAAGGCGTCTTCCATAACTGCGTCATTGTGTCGGCTGCCAAACGTTTTCCAGGCCAGGCAAGAAAGGTAATGAACTTTCTGTGGGGCATGGGACAGATGATGTATACCAAGTGCATTATTGTTGTTGACGAAGAAGTAAATCCGCATAACTATTCTGAAGTTGCCTGGCGCGCCTTTAACAATGTTGACGGCAAACGGGATATCGTATTAAGCGATGGCCCCCTGGACGCGCTGGATCATTCTTCGCCGCTTCCGCGTTACGGTACGCGCATCGGCATTGACGCTACCCGCAAGGGCCCCGGCGAAGGCCATACCAGGCCATGGCCGGATCCGTTGGCGATGGATAAATCCGTGGAGGATATGGTCAGCAGGCGCTGGAAGGAATATGGGTTTTAGTTTTATCATGGAAACGAAACTTGGCGGGCAGGGGCAAAAAGAACTTCCGCGGCAAAGCTCCGGCTCTTTTTTTTTAAAAATAAAATATATCGGCGAGGCTATAATATTCCGGCATACATTGTTCTCGCTGCCCATAGCCATTGCCGCCATCCTGCTTGAGAGTTCGGGGAGGCCGCCGGTCCGGGAAACTGTTTTAATTCTGCTCGCGGCTGTCGCCGGCCGCAGCGCCGCCAACGCAATGAACCGCGTAATCGACTCTGACATCGACAAAAAAAATCCCAGAACCGCGGATCGTCATTTGCCGGCCGGTGTGCTTTCAAAAAAATCTCTTCTGGTCTTTAGCCTTGCAATGGCTTTGATTGTTGTCATCTGCGCCGCAATGCTCAACTGGCTCTGTGTTCTGCTGCTGCCTGCTGCCGCTGTTATGATAGTCGGCTATTCGTTCAGCAAGCGGTTTACCTGGCTGTGCCATTATTGGCTTGGCGCGGCCTGCGCGATCGCTCCCATGGGCGCTTTTATCGGGCTGACCGGGCATTTCGCGTTCCGTTATTTTATCCTGGCTGGCGCCCATATGTTTTGGGTTGCCGGGTTCGATATAATTTACGCCCGGCTTGATATAGAATTTGACCGCGCGCAAAACCTGTATTCGGTGCCGGCCCGTTTCGGTGAAACCGCGGCCGCCCGGATCGCCGCCGCTTCCCACCTGTGCTCCCTGGTCTGCTATTCTCTGCTCGCTTTTCTTTGGAACCTGTCGCTGTTTTACTATATCGCTTTTGCGGCCGCCGCCGGAATGCTGGTTTTCGAAAACCTGCTTGCCCGCGGGAATACTCCCAGGCATATCAAGATTGCCAGCTATACCGTAAACGAAATTGTGCCCTTTATTATCCTTGCGGGGACCGCGGCCGGTGTGTATCTTTAATTGGGGTTAAAATGGGAAAATACCTTGTCTGCATAACCGGCGCCAGCGGTTCTGTTTACGGCCTCCGCGTAATCAGGGCCCTGACAGAAGCCGGTCATGATGTGCATGTAATAGTTTCGGATTGGGGCGGCCGTGTAATAAAAGAAGAAACCGGCAGTACTTTTGATTTATGGGCGCATACGCTTAGACTAGATCCGCGCAATATTTTTCAAAACAACGATCTCTTTGCCCCCGCTGCCAGCGGTTCATTCAGGCTGGACGGAACAATCATTGTCCCCTGCTCAATGAATACCGCCGGAGCCATTGCCGGCGGGGTCAGCATGAACCTGATCCAGCGCGCCGCCCTGGTCAGCCTTAAGGAAAGCCGCCCCCTGGTCCTGGCGCCCAGGGAAACGCCGCTGTCTCTTGTAGATCTGCGGAACCTTGTAAAACTCGCGGAGGCCGGCGCGTCAATCCTGCCCTGTTCTCCTGCCTTTTATCATTCACCGCAAAACATTGATGACCTTGTTGATTTTGTCGCCGGCAAAATTCTCGATCTTTTGCATATTGAACATAATTTATTTAAACGCTGGAATAATTTAAATGGAGAAAAATAATATGAAAAAAATTATTACAATTTTTATTACCGGATTTCTTGCCGCGTCAGTATGGGCATCCGGCGGCAGTGAAGTCAACCCGTCAGGTAACGTAAATATTGCACAGAACACGGCTCCTGCGCAGCCGCTGCGCGTCGGAATAATGCCTGACGCGGATTCGCTGCCATTTATGGTTGCTTCTGACTATGGTTATTTTGATAAAGCCGGGGTAAAGGTTGAACTGGTTACTTTTTCCAATCCCCAGGAAAGGGACGCGGCCATCCAGGCAGGCCGTCTTGACGCGTCAGTTTCCGATCTGCTCGCAGCGGCTTTTTTCGCAGCCGGCGGATTTGATTTCAAGGTAACCAGCCTTACCGACGGCCGCTACGGCATAGTAGGTTCGCCCAAACTCGGAATAAACAGCCTTGCGCAGCTCAGGGGTAAACGCGTGGCGCTTTCAGTTAATACCATTATTCAATATACAGTTGACGCCCAGCTTAAAGCCGCCGGTATTTCCATGGACGAATACGAAGCGGTCGCTGTGCCCAGAATGCCGCTCAGGATAGAAATGGTCACGGAGGGGCAGATTGAAGCGGCAAGTCTCCCCGAGCCCTTGCTGACAGCGGCCGTCGCATCCGGCGCGGCTCTGTTATCGACGACCGATTCGACCGGTATCGACGCAGGCGTTTTGCTGTTTTCCAAAAAAGTCCTTGATACCAGGCTTCCCGAGGTAAAGTCCTTTTACCGCGCCTACAGCGGGGCCGCGCAGGCCATCAACGCGAATCCGGATTTATTCAGAAATTACCTGGTCGAAAAAGCCGGCTTCCCGGAGGATATAAAGGACGCCTATAAATTCAGCGTATACCGCCAGCCTGTCCTGCCGCAGGAAGCCCAGATTACAGCGGTTCTGGACTGGCTTAGGGCCCGCAATCTTTTGGATGCCGATCTAAAGCCCGGGGATCTGGTAGATTCACGCGCGGTTAATGATTTGTAGAATTGCAGAACCAATGATTGGCAAAAAAGACGAATGGTCGAGTTAAAAAACATAAGTCTGAAATATAATATTCCGCATAAAAAAAATACAGCGGCGCTGGAAAACGTAAACGCGGAATTTGGCGAAGGAAAAATTTCTGTAATTATAGGGCCATCCGGCTGCGGCAAGACCAGCCTGGTCCGGATCATGGCCGGCCTTCTAAAGCCTGCCAAAGGCGAAGTCATTATCCGCGGAAATCCGGTCAGCGGGGTAAGCAAATCAACCGCTGTTATTTTCCAGGACTATGGTCTTTTGCCATGGAAAACAGTAAGGGCCAACGCTGAACTTCCGCTTCGCTTTTACCGCGGCATAAAAACCGGCGGCCGGGAAGCCGGCAGGCAAAAAGCGGACGGGAAAAAAGCAGGCAGCCGGGAGCAAAAAACCGGCCGGTTGAAAAACAGCCGATTGAAAATCGGACTTCTGCTTGAAAAATTTGGTCTCGCCGGATTTGCAGGACATTATCCAAATCAGTTATCCGGCGGGATGAAACAGCGGCTGGCGATTGTGCGCGCCCTTGTTACTGAGCCGGATCTGCTTTTAATGGACGAGCCTTTTTCCAGCCTGGACGCGATTTCCAGGGAGGAAGCCCAGGATTATTTTATTACAGTAAAAAAAGAACTTAAGGCGACCATCATCATGGTTACCCATTCTATCGAAGAAGCCGTATACCTGGGCGACGCTGTTTACGTAATGGCCGGTAAGAACCCCGGAACCTTAAATCAATGCCGCAGTTATTTTGAAATAAAAAGGGAAGGGGAGTCCAATTTGCGGTTCCGGGAAAATCCGCAGTTTGCCGAGTACTGCGGTCTGCTGCGTAAAACGCTTAAATTGCCGGGTCGGGAGCCGCAGGACCGCTGCGCCGCTGATGCACCTTGTGAATCCGGCGGCAACGAATCCGGCGGCAGCGTACAATGAAAAAAAAATATCCCGGTATAATTCTGGCTCTGCTTTTGTTTACTCTTTTTTGGCAGATTGTTTCTTTGCTTGTAACTCGTCCGTTTCTGCCGGGCCCAGTTAAAGCATGGGAGGCCCTCTTGCGCCTGGCCGCGGCCGGGAAACTTGGAGTGCACCTGGGCGCGAGTCTGTCGCGGATTTTTTGGGCTTTTTTAATAACAACTGTGCCGGCTGCGGCACTTGGTCTGGCAGCAGGCCGTTCGGGTAGATTTGACCGGATTATTTCACCAATCATTTACATCCTGCATCCAATGCCCAAAGCGGCCTTTTTGCCTGTGATCATGCTGTTCCTGGGCCTTGGCGAAGCGTCAAAAATTTTCCTCGTAGGTTTTATTATTTTTAGCCAGATACTGATGAGCACCCGCGACGCGGCAAGGGGAGTCCCGGCTGAACTGCTGGACTCTGTCCGTTCACTGGGAGCCGGCAAAGCCGGACTGCTGTGTCATGTAATAATACCATCAGTATTGCCGGGATTTTTTACCGGACTGCGCATCAGTCTTGGTACGGCCGTGGCTGTTCTGTTTATTGCCGAAACTTTCGCTTCCAACAGCGGTCTTGGCTTCCTGATAATGGACGCCTGGACCCGCGTAGCTTACGCGGAAATGTACGCGGCCATACTGGCCCTGAGCCTGCTTGGCCTGGTTCTGTACGCGCTGCTTGATCTTGCAGAAATATTAATCTGCCCCTGGAAATTAAATTAAAAAAATCCACGGAAGCCAGGCCGCAATTACGGCGGCGGCCAGGACCGCAAAACCTGCGGGCCCGGTTTTAATTTTTGCCGCGCCTGCCGGTCTTTCAGTCTGGCTGCTGCTAAGCTCCATTAATAAATTATCTATATCCTTAATTAAATTTTTTATGGTGATGCGGGGTTTGGATTCCATCAGCATGGAGAACATCCGCAACGATTCACCGATTAATTCGCCGAATGCGCCGGGAATCCTAAAGTCCTGCCTGACTGTCAGCCTTGACAGCATGATCAATCCCTCAAGGGTCGCGGCCCTTTGAATACCGGTCATCAGGGCGCCTTCTGTAATTTTAAATACTCCTATAGAAAACATTACCCTGCCGTATGGTATTATCAGGTTAAAAGCTATTATTACAGTAATAATTATCAGAGTTATAAACGGGTTGTTTTTTTTACCGGCAAGCCAGCATAAAAACCAAAAGAAGAGGAACTGCGCCAGGCGGTAAATTGGCGCAGGATTAAACAATATAGCCGGTATGATGAGCAGACCCGCGGCGCACAGGGCTGCCGCACCGAATAATTCATCATAAATTTTTTTGCGCTGTTCTTTGTGTTTTTTAACCGAACCCATTACACCTGTCACCGGATCCTCCGGGCGCTGTACCATTGTGAACCGCGGGTAAACGCTTCGCAGAACAGGCCCAGGGCAATCCCTGTAATAACTCCGGCTGCCAAAAACAGGGGCGCTATAAACCTGACTACATCGCCAAAAATAAAAATTCTGGCCAGAGCCAGCTGTGTTATATTGGAAACCATTGCGCCCATGGTTCCTGTGCCCAAAAAGCTGATTAGGTTTTTACCCGGTAACCGGCGTATTGCGTACATGGCAATACAGGACAGACTGGTGCCGGCAAGCGAAAAAAGAAAAATATAGGAAAAAAACGTCCCGGTAATAAGGGCCTGGCCCAGGATTTTTATTGCGGCCAGAACCAAAAATGCGGGAAGGGGAAAAATATCAATGGCCAGCATAAGCGGAAGATTGGCTATACCTATGCGCATAAACGGCAGAGGTTTTGGAATCATGTATTCTATTGCAGACAAAAAAAGACAGAACGCGCCCAGGAGGGCAATGGTCTTTTGAGTCTCCGTATTTTTTAAATTTCCCGGAATGACAGATGCAGTCATTTTGTCTTTACCAGACGACGCTGTCAATGCTGGCTTCCTCATCAGATCCTTCTATCATTAAAAATACATTGTTAGGCAGACAGGCCGTCCAAACGCCCTGCCTGCTTATATGGCCGGCGGCTACGCAGGTTTGGTTTGCGCAGGGCGAAGATTCAATCCATGCCTCCCCGTTATGGATGCGGATGACTGTATTTCCGATTGGACCGGACGCTGTTATCGTTTCTTCCGCGTCCAGCGGGAAAATCCAGTTTTGATCTGCGCTCTTTATCAGCACCTGTGATGTTTTTTGAGGCTGAATATAGGCTTTTAAAAATGAAAACCCCGTCAAACAAACCGCAAGGAAAATTATTGCGATGTCCAGAATTTTAATATTTTTTTTTCTTTTCATGTTTCCTTGACAGAGGCTTTTTGTTTTACTAATATAGAACGACAAGATGATTTAGTCCATTAACCAATTAAGGAGTGATCTAATGAAAAAACCAATCTTTGTAATTTTAATTGCTGCTTTATGCGTAACTGCCCTTGCCGCCCAGACCTATAAGGACGGATTGTATTTTGCCCAGGACAGCGCTTATGCAAATAACCAAAAAAATCAGGTTGTTTTGGAAGTAAAGGGCGGTAAAATAACATCCGCTAACTGGAATCTGCTCAGTTTGGGCGCCGGTTCCCAAGACCTTAAATCAATCGCCAAAGCCGGTCAGGTTGCCGGAGCGGTTACCTGGGCAGCCAACGCGGCAATTGCCGAGAACTACCTTGTTTCCAGCCAGGATGTAAACGCCGCGTCTGTAGCGGGTCTGCCGGCCAATTTCAGCGCTGCGCCTTTCTTTGCCCTTGTTAAAACAGCCCTCGAAGGCGCGTCTGTAACAAAGGGCATTTACACCAAAGACGAATGGTATTTTTCTCT
>WQZG01000059.1 GCA_009780855.1 Treponema sp. | reverse complement strand
GCCAGATGAGCTTTTTCCTTACTTTTCCCTTCCTAAAAGGCAACGTGATTTTCCATAAAATTCAATATAAATGGCTCATTTCTACTGAACGCTCACGGTATCATTTTCGCTGATTTTCAACAGGGATCGCAATTGCTCACGTTAAATCTAACCATGAAGGGATAAAAATCTCACGTAAAAAACTAACCATGGAAAATCTGAAATACTTCTGGAAACGTTATTTTCCGGAGGGAAGGAATGGGATTTACCATGGCGGAAAAGAAAAAAATCAGAATGGAATACGCAAAGCGGTACCGTAAGGCAAAGAAAGCAGAAAAGACCAGGATCCTGGACGAGTACCTCAAACTACTGGGAGGAGGCAACCGCAAGTATGCTATCCATTCCTTGAACCGGGAAGGAAAAAAACAGCTTCGTTTTATCAACGGTAAAAAATTCAACTTGGTAATCTCAAGTGCCACCCGTAAAAAAAGAGTTTACATAAAATATTATGATGAAAAAGTAGCACAGGCCATAATCAAACTCTGGAAGTGTTTTCGGTACATCTGCGGGGAGCGGCTTGTGCCCCTGTTACGAGCTAACCTTGATGTCATTAGCCGTAAAAAACGGTTTGGTATTTCCACCGAGGTTAAGGAGAAGCTGGCAACCATAAGCCGTTCTACGGTCGAGCGGCTTCTTACCGAAGAACGAAAGAAATATAAACTGAAAGGGAAGAGTACCACAAAGAAAGGCACTCTTTTAAAGAACCAGATACCGGTACGAAGGTTTTGGGCATGGGATGAAAAACAGCCTGGTTTTTGCGAAATTGACACGGTTTCACACGATGGAGGGGGTGAAATCAACTCCCATTACGCCTGGACCCTCACCGTGACCGATGTAGCCCTCTGCTGGACAGAAGCCAGGGCATTGAAGAATAAGGCCCAAAAATGGACGATGGAAGCCGCTGACGATATCTTCCAGGCCTTTCCTGTCCCAATCAAGGGCTTTGACTCAGACTCAGGCGCTGAGTTCATTAACCTTTACTTCAAGAAATATTGTGAAGAACGAAAGATTAACTTTACACGAGGCAGAGCTCGGCATAGCAATGACAATTGTTTTGTCGAACAGAAAAATGGTGATGTTATCAGAAAAACCGTAGAGTATTTCCGCTACGAGGGGGATGAAGCGGTAACCGCTCTCCAGAAGGTTTACTCGTATCTCAATCCCCTTATCAACTATTTTTATCCAACAAAAAAAACTATCGACAAAAAAATCTTACCCAATGGCAAGGTCAAAAAGATATTTGAGAAGCAGCTAAAAACCCCCTACGAAAGAGTCCTTGAGCATCCAGATGTTTCTGAAAAAGATAAGCTCCGGGTTAAGAAAATCAAGAAGACTCTGGATATAGTTACTCTCCAGGATAACCTTGAAAAGGCCTGTGAAGAACTATATAACATAGCTAATAAAAAAGGCGTTGTTCCTTCTAAAGGACAACGCAATGGTTAGAATTTAACTTGAGATTTTTTCTGTTCAATGGTTAGTTTTTTACGTGAGACATCACGGGGATTAAAGAAAAGGGGAAAGAAAAATGAAAAAAGAGAAAAATCAAAAAACATTTAAAAAGAGGTATTTTTTTTTGGAAAAAACATGTAAATGAAGGGATTATAGAATGTATACGAGATAAGAAAAAAGATAAAAATTAAAAAATTGCATTTATCCTACTTTTCTAATTCCTCATTCCTCATTCCTCATTTATCTTTTTTCCCGGACCGCTGCAATCACTCCAGCCTGCCCAAAATAATTTTCGCGGCCTCATCGCTGCTGATCCCGCCGTTTAAAAAATTTTTTAAAGCATCGTAAATATCATCATCGGTACCGTAATCATCCGGAACCAATTGCCCTCCGATGTATAGTTCTGTGGCCTTTGAGTAAAACGGATCCTGTACAATGCCGGGGTTTCCGTTATCGGGTACAGCCCAGCCTCCGGCAATAACACTTCCCCGTTCTTTTAAAAACGAAATGAACGCGAGCGCTTCTTCCCTGTGCTTTGTCTCTGCTGTTATTGCCAGGCTCCAGTCCCCGGACGCGAAGTATGGCCTGCCGCTGTAATTGTCGGGCGCGGGAATTGCCGTGTACCCAAAAGTATTGGCGGCGCCTGATTTTACCAGTTCCATTTCCTCCGCGCTGCCGATCATGAACGCGGCTTTGCTTTCAAGAAACGCCCGGAGTTTGGCGTCTTCATCCAGGGTAAAAATATCCGGGACAAGCAGGTTCTCATTTTTTAAGACAGCCAGGAATTCCAGAGCATCTTTTAACCTGGCTAGCGACGGCTTATCGATCCCGCCGGCCCAGACCCAGGAAAAAAAATCAGGGAGTCCGCGCGGATCATTTTTGTCCAGCGAAAGGGCTGCGGCATAAATACCGGATTGCGATTCGGTTCCGGATTGCGATCCGGCGCCGGTTCCGGCAATTGCCCTGGCCTGTGACAAAAACTCGCCGCGGGTTTTTGGAGGCCGGTTAAAGCCGGCTTTTTCCAGAATGTCTGTATTGTAAAAAAGGAGATAAAAAAAATTGAGAACAGGGTATGTTTCATTATCAATAATTTTTAGATTTTGCAATTCGGCGATGTCCTGCCGGTCAGCCGCGATTATGTCACAGGCCGGGAAGGCATTATCATGCATATTCTGCAATAACGATTTGTACGGCATTATATTCAGGCTGATCTTAATATTGCCGTGCTGGTTTTCATATTCTTTTACAAGGCTGTTTAAGGTTTCATCCCTGCCTTCCCAGTAACATTCAATGACAAGGGAAGAAGTATGGAACCCCGGAATTTCGGCACTGCCGGCCGCGGGAAAAATAAGGAACCTAAAAAATGAAAATACCAATACAGCAAACGCCAGTATTAAGAGCAAAACATTGACGCTGTGCCTGCTAAAAAAATTTTTAAAAGAACCTTTCACCAATACCTCGACTTTTTGGCTGTTTTTGATAAACTACAAGTATGCTGCGGTTAATCCGAAAATTGCAATCCATTCCCGCCATGCTGCGTCCCAGGGCTCCGGAACCGGACGGCATTCTGCAGGAAAAATGGACCGCGGATTTTAATAAACCAAAACATGTCCGTTTTGAAATTAAATCAGATTCGTCCTACGATGCCAATCTGGTAAAAACAGCAGCCGGCCATTGCCTGGAACTGGGCTTAAAAAAAACCAATGCCATTGTCTGGACAGAAGCCGCCGGTTACAGGTACCGGGATTTGGTAATGAACGGACGCCTCTGTATCGACAGCTGCGGCGGTTACGCGGCCGGCGGCATGATGTTCAGGGCGCTGGACGAAAAAACCTATTACTCGTTTCTTGTTTCAAGCAAGGGGTACTTCAGACTGGACGCTGTACGCAACGGAATGCCGCTTCCCCTGGTCGGGTGGACAGAACTGCCAGATATCGCCTCAGCAAAACTTTTGGCAGATCATACTGTGGAATTCAGCGTTATCGTCTGCGGTGACCGTATAATTCTTTTAATCAATAATAACTGGGTTGCCGATATAATGGACTCTTCAATATCAGAAGGGAATATAGCTTTCGCCGCCGCTTCTTACGAAGCAAACGCTTCATATGAAACGAACGCATCGTATGATGCGAACGCTTCAGACCATACCTATACGGCCCGCATTTACCTGGAATCACTGACAGTGGATTCAAAATACTCCCAGGCGGCAGCGGCATGCGAGAAATGGAAGGGCGATAATTCCGGCACAGACGCTGTTTTAATCGATCCCAAATGCCGGTTCAGGCTCGCCGAAACTTTTACAGCCCTGGGCCAGTATAAAGCGGCCATGGCGCAGCTGCAAAAATCCTGGGAGTTCGCAGGCCATAAAAAAACACAAAAGGAACTGCTTCTTGCCGGCCGGCTTGCCCAGATTCTGGGACTGATGACAGAGGCCGAATCGTACATAAGCGCCTGTTTCCAGGCTAATGTAGACAGTCCTGAAGGCAAAGAAGCCGTTACCGAAATGGCGAAAATTCTTTATACGGGTGAAAGGTACGCGGATTTAAAAAATTACTGCATCGAAGCGGTCAAATTAAAATCCGATGACCCGCTTCTTTATACATTCAAAGGCCATGCCCATTGGGAACTTAAGGAATATAAGGAAGCGGCGGCAGCCTATGACAGGGCATTTGAACTGGACAGCGCCAATGGTCTGGCTGCCAAAAACTCCGGTAATGTGTTTGAGGCCCTTGGCAAAAAAAAGGAAGCGCTTAACCGCTTTTTGGCAGCGGGCAGCGCTTTTTTGGCCGCGGAAAATTACAATGACCTTGGGCTGCTGGTTCCGGTGTTCCTGTCCCTGGGCGCGTCGAATCCGGCGGCGCACGGCCTGGCCGGCAAATGGGCATTTGGCGTTGAGGACTGGAAAATGGCCGGCGATGAATTTGAACAGGCGCGCGCTCTGGAACGCAAAAAAAAGACAGTGCAGGATCCAGCCCTTGCCTACCTGCAGGCCCTGCTTTTAATAAGGAAAGGCAGGCGGAGACAGGCGATTCCCCTGCTGGAAGAAGCTGTATCATTAAACCCGGATTATGCCCTTTTCCATTTTAAGCTTGCGGAAAACCGTTATTTGGCTGACAACGATCCGGAGGAAGCAGAACTTAGATCTGAACTGGAAACGGCTCTGGCCCTGAGCCCGGGGGACGGGTGGATAAACAACTTTGCCGCACAGCTAAGCCTGCAGCGGGGCAACCTTAACGCGGCAGCCGAATATCTTAAAAAAGCGTATGCCGCGCTGGGAGACGAACCTGCCATAAAAATGAACTGCGCGGCACTTATGGCCCGCCAGGGTGATCCGGACAGGGCGCTGGAATTGCTGGACGCTGACAGGGTAAATGATGAAGACGGCAGTTTTGCCAACTGCGCGGGAAATATCCTGGCAAACGCGGGCCGGTTTGAGCAGGCCGATGATTATTACCGCAAAGCCATCGCGCGCGAACCGGAGAACGCAGGGTACCTTAATAACCGCGCATCCTGCCTTTTGGAAATGGGGCTTTACGGCGAAGCAGATACGCTATTGGCCAAAATATACGAACTGGCGCCGGGACCGGATGTACTGGAGCAGATAAGTTTTATAGCTTCCAAAAAAGGCGAGTACAAACGCGCAGAGTCAGCCTGCCGCTCCGCGCTGGAACTGGATCCCGGCCATATTCCGTCATTGTTATCCCTTGGATGGGTATTGGCCAACACGGGGCGGACAGCGGAAGCGGGTAAAATTCTTGAAAAAATAAAAACAATGGAATTGACACAGGCGCAATCTACGCGCCGGGATGAGCTGGCCCAAAATTTGGAAAATCTGGTATTTACAACGATCTGCTGCGCAGGCTGCGGCCGTTCATGGAAAGTAAGCAGGGAAACCCCGCCTGTGCGCGGGATTCGTCTTTTTGCCATGCCGCCCGACGAATTGCCGGCAGGTTCCTGCGCGGGCTGCGGCAAGACCTGGTGCATTGGGTGCGCCAAAAAAAACCTGGACAGCGACGGCAGGTTTATCTGCGAAGAATGCAAAAAGCCCCTTAAGCTTGTAAACGAGGGATTAAAAAAATTAATTTACGACTGGGCGGTTTCAGACGGTCTTACAGAAAAAAAACACGTCCGTGAGCATGCCCGCGGGGTAGTCCGTGAGCATGCCCGCGGACGGCCAAAGAAACTCAAACCGTAAAATTATTTTTCAGGAGTAAGGCAATACCTGGTCATGCGCGGGATAAAGCCTTCCCTGACAAGAACCCTCGAGAAGCCTTCGGACTCGGCCGGCAAATCAATGTAAATTCCTGTAATGCCGGTCTGTTTTGTTTTTTCCAGCAGATGCCCAAGAAGGGCCTTGCCGATTCCAAGGCCGCGGTACTCGGGCCTGACTTCCAGGGCGTGGATAAATAGATCGCCGTTTTTATGGTCAGAGGTAATGTAGCCGGCGAATTCATTGTGCCCGGTTTCCGCGACCAGGGAAAAAGTGCTTTCTGCGTCTTCCCTTGTAAAGTCGGGAATCGAATTCCCTATGCAAAGATTGTGCAGTTCCTCCGCGGCAGCCCTGTCAACATCCCTTAATTCCCTGAAGCGAAAATCTTCCAGAACCAGGTCCGCGGTTTCTTCCGGCTCAAGCCCGATCTTTTTAAGGCCCCATTCCTCGCGCAGGCCGTTGTACCAGCGGACTGCCTCGCGTTTCATTTCCCTTTCCTTGAACGAAAACCAGAGCTTTTCCGCCTCCGGATGTGTCGTCAAAACATTCTTGAACGCGCGGAAAACTCCCTTGCCGCGGTTAAGCGCGACACAGAGTTCGTTCCGTATAAGCGGGTTTCTGAACGCGGCGGCAAACCGCTCCATGAGCCTGAAGCCGCTTGATGAATCCCATTCAGGCAGGCCGATAAAACGATCTTCTTCGTCATTATTAATGTCATCGCCGCAATCGTCCATATTGACGACTACGCCTTCCCTGCAGTCAATATAAAAATCGCCTTCCTGATCTTCCATGGAAAAGAGTATGTCATCGAGTAATGCTTCGGTCAGTTCAAACTGCATGCTTAATTGTAAGAGGTAATTAATCGGGCCGTCAAGACAAAACTTGCAGTCAAGATAAAACTTGCGGTCAGGACATAACTCCGGTGTACTTGCGTACAAAACCGGCAGGCCTGTAACTTTCTTTTGCCTGCCGCAGACCTTCATCTCCCAGATCCTGCTCCCTGTTAATGTATAAAATATCCGGAGACAGGGAAGCGGCAAAAGCCTGATTTATAAATTGATAAATGCCCTTGTATTCTTCCAGGGCTTTTTCAAACTGAATTGTATAAAATTTACCGCCGCCCATGCTTTCTCCAAGGCAAAAGGCAACGGGCTTGTCTTCAATAAAAAAAATAACGCCGCTCAGGCCGATATCACCTGACAGTTTAATCGCTTCCAGCGCAGCGTCGTAATCGGCTCTGGATTCTTTTTCTTCTTCCCAGCCCTGCAAAACCTCAAGGGCTCCTGCGGCAAATTCCGGGGAAAATGGTTTACCGGTGCAGGTATACGCGGCGGTAAACTGGGCGACCAGGTTTCTTTTTTTATGAAACTTCTTGCCCGTTAATTCGGAGAGTTCGCTGCGGAGGTACAGATAATCAAAATTATCGCGATCCTCGGCAACCGTTATATGGTGTTCCTTCAGTTGGGTTTCGCACGGAACCGCAATCGAATCAGGAATATTTTTCCAAAAATCATGAGTCCGGAACAGATCGTCAATGATTGTGTAATCAACGGAAGGGCCGGGTATCATAAAAAATGATCGTTCCGGTTCGCCGGGATTTTTGGGGGGCTGGATCCCGGATATAATAAGTGAATCGCCGGCGGTGCAAATTCTGTACCGGTACCTGTCCCTAAAAAGATAAAGTCCGGCAAAACTGAATTCCGAAACCCCGTCGCCGGTCCGGGATAAAATTTGGGTAAGCTCGTTTTTAAAATCCATGGTTAAAGATGCAAATTCAGGATAATTGGGTATTGTCATTTAAGCTGCCTTATAAATTAATTTGTTTTTAGTTCCGGTATAAATAAATAAAGGATCGCCATTGTCAGTTTCCCTATGGGCAATATATTAATTTTGGCAAAATTCTGAATTATAATAATGATAAAAAGCAGAGGGCCTCCTATCCTCATAATCCGGTATTCTGTCTCCGGGCTCAGGTTAAGGCCGGAAAGGAAAATATGGCTGCCGTCCAGCGGCGGCAGCGGAATCAGGTTAAAAATAAAAAGCCCAAGGTTGATGGACACTGCCTGGATAATAATCCAGATGGTATAACTGACTGCGTTGGAATTCAGAATATAAAAAGCGTCCCAGTTTTCCGAGAGGACTAAATGTGTGTTTAATGACAGGTAACCCCTTATAAGCATGATTAAAAAGAGCGCGAACAAAAAATTGGAAAGAGGACCGGCCGCAGCGATCAGCGCCTTGTCCCTGCGGTAATGTTTTAGGTTCGCCGGATTAAACTGCACAGGTTTGGCCCAGCCGAATCCCGCAAAAATAAGGAATAAAAAACCCACAGGATCAATATGTTTTAAAGGATTAAAAGAAAGCCTGCCCTGTTCCCTGGCGGTATGATCTCCAAGCCTGTCGGCTGCCAGGGCGTGGCAGAATTCATGAAGCGTCAGGCCCAGGATTACTCCGGGCATGGAAATTAAAATGTTGGCCCAATTCATATTGATTAATAATATGAAAACATACGCGGATATACAACCGATAAACTGTACAACCGGCAAACATTGATTTATAATAATCCCATGAATACCCCAAACAATATTGAATTAAAAAATTTTACCGGTTTAACCCTTAAACGGTTTATTAAATACGCGGGTTTCTGGACGACCAGCGATCGCAATAACGAGGAAACTCCGTCCACTCCCGGCCAGAGGGATCTGGCAAACGCTTTGGCAGAGGAACTGCGGGGCCTTGGACTATCCGATGTAACGGTTAACGCCAACAGTTATTTGATTGCAAGAATCCCGGCAAGCAAAGGAAAAAAACAGGTTCCGTCCGTGGGATTTCTCGCCCACCTGGATACATCGGGAGAAGTCAGCGGCAAAAACGTAAAGCCAATTCTGGTCAAATCCTATAACGGGGAGCCGATAAACCTGGCAAACGGACTGGTTCTTGATCCCAAAACGGATCCTGCTCTGGCCGCCCACAGTGGCCGCGCCCTGGTGCATACCGACGGAACTACCCTGCTCGGCGCCGATGACAAGGCAGGCATTGCAGCCATAATGGGCGCCGCGGAATTCCTGTTAAGCCATCCGGAAGCAGAACACGGCCCGGTAGAAATAATTTTTACCCCGGACGAGGAAACCGGCAAGGGGCTTCCCGGGTTCCCGCTAAAGAGCCTGAAATCCAAAGCATGCTACACGCTAGACGGCGGTCCGATCGGAGAAATGGAAATAGAATGTTTTAACGCCTGGAGCGCCAAAATAGAGTTTACCGGTGTAGCCATGCACCTTGGAACAGCAAGAGGCGTAATGGCAAACGCCGGATTAATGGCCGCTGTCTACGCGGCGATGCTGCCCCGTTCAGAAAGCCCGGAGGCGACAGACGGTTACTATGGTTATTATTGTCCGCTATCGATAGAAGGGAACGTCGAAAAAGCAACATTGGAAGTTTTTATACGCGACTTTGACAGCGGCGGAGCGCAGCGGCGGATTAAAAACCTGGAAACTTTCGCCGCCGCGGTGGAGGCGCAGTTCCCGGGCGGCAGGGTAAAAGTAAATCCAAAAGTCCAATACCTCAACATGAAGGAAAAGATAAATGAACACCCGGAGGTTTTTACAAAACTGCAGCAGGCCTTCAAAAACCTTGGTATAGAAATACGGCAAAAACCCATACGCGGCGGCACCGACGGATCCCGTCTGACAGAGCTGGGCATACCCACGCCGAACATTTTTACCGGCGGCCGCAATTACCACAGCCGCCTCGAGTGGCTCTCCGTAGATGAACTGGCGTCAGCCAGCGCGCTTGTAGTAGAATTAATTAAAATCTGGGCTAATTAAAATCTGGTCTAAAGAACAACGTTAAAAACATACCCATGAAATTTATCAGGGGGTGGCATCAGACCAGAGGTCTGCGGCAAGGACGCCGTGCTGAAAGCATGGTGTACTTGGCCTCCGCCAGGACCCCAAATAAAATTCCAAAGGTATGTTTTTTGCGGTATTTTTATTGACCGTTTTTAAATTAACTACAAATCAATAGTAATACCGGGCCCGGAGAACTTCATCAGGTAAAACTCAAGGGCAAGAAGCCGGATTTTACCGCTCTCCGGCTTTGACTTGCCTTCGCTTATGGCTTTTATTACATTAATTAAATTCGTAATAAGGTGAGAACCTTCCTTCATTCCCCATTCATTGGCAGAAGTCCTGAGTTGTTCCAGTTTCATACTGACTTCAGCGTCAACGGCGCCGAATCCTGAGGTATTCAGGACCGCAATTACCTTGCTTAACTCTATCCTCAGTTCTTCTTCACTCATCATTATAGGCTCCAGCGTTATTGTTTAATAAGGATGAATTCCACGCGGCGGTTTTTCCACCAGTTATCATGATCTTCATATGCCGCAACAGGCCTGGCTCCGCCAATCCCGACATAGGAAAGACGGCTGCGGTCAACTCCCAGGTTCACCAGGTAGTCCATTACAGTTTTGGCCCTTAGTTCGCTCAGGGGCTGGAGTTCCTCAGTCTGCTCCTTCTGTCTGGCAGCCGGTGTAGCCGCGGTAACATTGGCGTGCCCTTCAACCCTCACCTTGTAATCACTGAAACGGTTAAGGGTTACAGCTATTCGCCCAAGTATATATTGATTTGACGCGGATATCTGCGGATCAAGGCCGTTGAATCCGCCGGAGTTCGCGGCAAACATTATCGAAGGAACCTGCACCCGCAAAACATCGCCGTCTTTTATTACAAGGATGTCAACCGCGATAATGCCTTTGGATTCTGCCGCTGTTCCCTGGACGTTTTTTACAGTAAAAGTATACGGATAATCCGAAGCCGACTGAACCAGCTCGCCGGACTTGCTTTTGCCGTCCCAGGTAAGGGATGCGGGAGGATTCCCGTTTCCGCTCCACTGGAAAAACGAGAGATTCGGAGGCTGTGGTTCAAAAATCTCAAAACTCCAGTTTGATACAGCCGCCTCGCTGCGGCAGCTTAAGGTCATTGTAAGAGTATCATCAATATTATCGCCGTCCGGGCTAAAGAAGCGCGAAGACAGTGTGACTCCCAGAACAGGCGCCGCAGCCGGAACAACAGGCTGTGCCGGAGCAACAGGCGCGGCCGGTGGCGGGGGCGGAGCAGGAGGCTGCACAGGCACAGGAGCAGCCGCGCAGGAAATGACAATGATTCCCGCCAGGACCAAAATTACCGGAACTAAAAATTTGTTCATAATACACTCCTGAATTTTTTTAACGCTGAATTCTTGCGGAGCCGCCTTTCGCAAACGCTTCAACCTGGTCCAGGGTAACCATCGAAGTATCTCCGGGAGTAGTAGTAATCATGGCGCCGTGAGCCCATCCAAGCCTTAGCGATTCTTCCGGGCTCCTGCCGGACATAAGACCGTAAAAAAGACCTGCCGCGAATCCGTCGCCGCCGCCGACCCGGTCGTACACGTCAAGTTCACATTCCGGAGCCTGGTAACTTTTGCCGTCCAGCCAGAGGACCGCGCTCCAGGAATGCCTGTTGGTCGAATGTACTTCGCGCAGGGTGGTCGCTACCGCCTTGATATTGGGGAAGTCTTTTATGACACTCTGCATCATGCCAAAAAAGGCTGAAGGGTCGAGTTTGCTTTTCGATTCCACATCCTGGCCCTTTAGTCCCAGCCCCTTCTGAAGATCTTCCTCGTTGCCTACCAGGACATCTACATAGCTTGCAATCTCGCGCAGGGTTTTGGCCGCTCCCTCGCTGGCCTGGGCCGCGGTAAGACCCAGTTCCTCGGCGGCTACTGCCCATAGTTTTGCCCGGTAATTTAAATCAAACGAAACTACCATACCGGCTTTTTTGGCGGCCTTCATCGCTTCGATTACAAGTTTGGAAGTAGTCGGGGAAAGCGCCGAGAATATTCCGCCGGAATGGAACCACCTGACACCCGGAGTGCCGGACGGGTTTTTGGCGAAGAGCGCGTCCCAATCAAAGCTCCCGGGCTTAAGCCGCTGGGCCGCTTCGTTGGAACGGTTATAAAATACTACCGGCGCGCGTACGCCCTGGCCCCTGTCGCTCCAGACTATGGCCATATTGGGGCCCCGGACGCCGTCGGTTTCAAAGTGCTGGTAATACGGAACAACCCCGGTTTTGCGCACCGCAGCCTGGATCCTGTCTCCGATGGGACTGTTAACCATTGCGGAAGCAACCGCTGTCTTCATGCCAAAACATGAAGTCAGATTGGCGGCCACATTATACTCGCCGCCGGAGACGTGGAGCGTATAGGTGTCCGCTTCCTTAAAAGGTATGATACCTGGATCAAGCCGGGTAACAAGGGCTCCAAGAGTCAGCAGATCGTACCTGGCTCCTGCCGCGGGCGGGATAATCAAATTCGCCATAAAAATACTCCTTATACCGTGTAAGTACTTGCGCTCGTAGTCCCTCCAATGTCCTCGGACATGGAGCCTTAGACCGTGTATGTACTTGCGCTGGTTGTACCTCCAATGTCCTCGGACATGGAGCCTTAGACCGTGTATGTACTTGCGCTCGTAGTCCCTCCATGTCCGGTCCAATTAGTATGGAAGAACTCGCCGCGCTTTTTATCAATGCGCTCGTATGTGTGCGCTCCGAAGTAATCACGCTGGGCCTGGAGAAGGTTGGCAGGAAGCCGCTCGCTGCGGTAACCGTCAAAATATTCCAGGGCAGTAGTAAAAGCCGGCGCCGGTATTCCGTTTGTAACCGCGGCCGCGACTACCCTCCTCCAGCTTGCCTGGGCGTCTTCGATGACTTTGGTAAAGAACGGATCCAGGAGCAGATTATCAAGATCCTTGTTCTTGTCAAAGGCTTCTTTTATTTTTCCAAGGAAAACTGAACGGATAATACATCCGCCGCGCCACATTAGCGCGATTCCGCCGTTGTTGAGATTCCACTTGTATTCTTTGGCGGCTTCCCTCATCAACAGATAACCCTGGGCATACGAAACAACTTTGGACGCGTACAGGGCCTTGCGCAGATCGTTAATAAACGCTTTTTTGTCTCCGGTAAACGCAGGCTTTGGCCCCTTTAATACCATGGACGATTTAAGACGCTCGTCTTTGGCCGCGGAAAGGCATCTTGCAAAAACCGCTTCTCCGATAAGAGTCAGGGGCACCCCGAATTCCAGGGCGGCGATTCCTGTCCATTTACCCGTGCCTTTTTGACCGGCTGTATCAAGAATTTTCTCTACCAGGGGGCTGCCGTCATCATCTTTGAAACGCAATATATCCCGCGTTATTTCAATCAGATAACTGCCCAGCTCTCCCTCGTTCCATTCGGCAAAGACATCGCCCATCTGGGCCGCGGTCATGCCAAGAAGGTTCTTCATTATGTCGTAGGTTTCGCAGATAAGCTGCATGTCTCCGTACTCAATGCCGTTATGAACCATTTTTACAAAGTGGCCCGCGCCGTTTTCTCCGACCCAATCGCAGCAGGGAACCGGCTGGCCGCTTTTTTGTTCGACTTTTGCGGCAATAGCCTGCAGTACAGGCTTTACCAGGGGCCAGGCCGCAGGTGTTCCGCCGGGCATTATCGAAGGCCCTGTAAGCGCGCCTTCCTCGCCGCCGGAAACACCGGTGCCTATGTACAAAAGTCCTTTGGATTCAACATAAGCGGTGCGCCTCATGGTATCCTGGTAATTGGAGTTTCCGCCGTCGATAATGACATCGCCGGGCTCAAAAACTTCCAGGAGCTGATCAATAGTGGAATCCACCGGATCGCCGGCTTTGACCATGATCATTGCCTTGCGCGGGAGGACAAGAGCGGAGGCGAATTCTTTTAGGTCATGGCATCCCTTAATTTTTTTGCCTTTACCGCGTCCGTTAACAAAGTCATCCACTTTGGAAACAGTTCTGTTATAAACCGCTACAGAAAATCCCTTGCTCTCCATATTGAGAACCAGATTTTCCCCCATTACCGCGAGCCCGATAAGCCCGATGTCCTGTTTTTCAGCCATTAAAAAACCCCTATTGTTTTGGATAAATCCATTTTAATTCCGGTGATTGCGTTATGTCTTTTTCCATTATAAGCTGGCCGTACCAGTTCGATCCGGCTGCCCAGATCTTGCCGTCTCCGGTAAGGACGTAAATGCTGCTGGAACCAAGCACCACTTTTTTAATATTGCCGAAACCCGCAGAGTCCGCGGGTTTAAGCGGGGTCAGGGTTGATTTGGGTTCGCCAGTAAGCGGTTCCGGAACACCGGACTGATAATCGTATTCCGGCGTCTCATAATTGCCGGCAAAAAGAAGGTCTCCGGCTTTTGTAAGAATAACAGTCATGTCTCCGTTGGCCGCTATGGCAGCCGCGTTATTAATCGGCTGGCCATTATCGTCCTTGACCTGGGTAAAAGTCTGCTGTCCGCCGCCTTCGTAACAAAGCTGGCCTGCGTAATTGGCGCCGGCTGTCCAGACTGTACCGTCGTTTTTAAGGATAACCGTATGATAATTCCCGGCGGCTACAGCAGCGGCATTGTCCATGCCTTCTACCTTTGTAAATGATGAAACATCATCCTGGCTGCCCAGCCCAAGCTGGCCGTAAAAATTATAGCCGCAAACCCAGACAGAGCCGTCATTCATAAGCAGAGCAGTATGTCTGGAACCGGGGGCGACAGCCTTAACATCCCCGGAACCGGAGAGCGGAACCTGGGTAAATCCCGGAATGTTATTTATGTTTCCCATACCAAGTTCGCCGTAGTAATTAAAGCCTGTAGCCCAAAGGGAGTTTTGATTATCAATATAGAAAGTATTATTTAATCCGGCTGCAACCGCCTTTGCGTTATCAATATAGGAATTGCTGATATTTTTTAAACGGGTAAAAACCGGAATCATGCCCTTCCCGTCCGTACCAAAACGCCCCAGTTCGCCGTACATGGATTCGCCCACGCCCAAAAGACTGCCGTCTCCCATCAGAATAACCGTATGATTTTCGCCGGGCGCTACAGAAACTATATTAAAATACTTTTGCCCGTCAATCATTACCTGCGTAATGTCCCAGACAACTCCGGACGCAGCCAATCCGGAATCCGCACCCGGCGCCGCGGTTTGGCCGGGAACGGCGCCCGGAATTCCTGCAAGACCGAGCTGCCCGGAATGGTTATAACCGGCAGTCCAAAAAGAACCGTCAGACGGAATAATAAAGATATTGGAGGTTCCGGCGAAACATTCGGTAATAAAGTCCCCGGAAATTTGGTCTCCGGTTCCCGCTTGTGTCACGGATTCTGTCTGCGCAGGAGTCTCGGATTGCGCAGCCTGCGGCGGTTCTTCCGCAGCGGGAGCGGATTTGCAGCCGGCAGCCAAAAAAAACAGGCAAACCAAAGATATCGGTAATAATTTCATTAATTTTTTCATGTTTTTTTAAGTATACAGCATATTAATGAAAAAGAAAATACAAGACTTGCAAGGACAGTAATCTAAAGTTACAAATAATAACAGAAGAATTTCTCACAGAGGACGCAGAGTTCACGGAGAACCACGGAGAAAAAAATTCCATTTCTCATTTCTAATTTCTCATTTCTCCTTTTTCCATTCTCTCCGTGTCCTTTGTGTCCTTTGTGCCTCCGTGAGATCATTTATGGATATCTTTTTAAAAAAACATCCAGCCGCACCGGATTATGGTCAGAATACCTAAAATCAAGGGCCGCTGTTTGTACATTTAACAGTTCAACATTGGGGGAAAGAATAAAACCGTCAATTACATAGAACTGGGTTTCTTCGGGATTGCCGGAATAAGGTTCATTAAGCAGGCGGCAGCTTGGAGTTTCCAAATCAGCAGCAAATTGCCAGCCTTCTTTAAGCAGCGACCCGTCAAGGGTTCCGGGCATAAAATTATCGCTGTTTTTGACCGCAAACCGAACAGGATCTATGCCGGGGAAATTTTGGTTAAAATCACCGCCGGCTATACAGTAATTGCCATTGGCGTATTCCGCATAAAGGAAATCCAGCAGGGCTTTGGTCTGGGCTTCCCGGCCGCCGCTTGAATCATAGGCTTCCAGGTGAAGGTTTACGAGTACAAGTTCCGGCGTTTCCTGTTTGGCAGGCGCGGACGCGGAGGCACCCACGGGCGCTGCTGCGAATGCCGGTGAGGCCGCAAGCGGAATCCGGCTTACAAGGAGGCAGCGCTTGAGATTGGCAGCGCGTGTGGGCCAAGAAAACGGATTGGGCAGACTTATGCGGCTGGCCGCGGCGGTATTGAACCGGTTAAGCGTTAATAACCCGCTGTATACCCTGCCAATGGCCTGCGGAAACGGTATTGGCACATATAAACAGCGGAAATTTGGGGCAAAAGCGGTAAAACCATAAAAACCGTCGGTAAGGTAGGCAGCCTGGTCAACGTAATATGAACGTTTGGAAGCGACATCGGCTTCCTGGATAAATACCGCGTGGCAATTTTCAGTATCAATAAAATCTCTTATACCGGCCAGATTGCGCCTGACGTTTTGGTCGCTGGCAGGCCGGATTCCTTTTCCCCCGTCCATAAAAAAATCCTGGCTTTGGTCCAGTGAAGCGTACCCGATATTCCACGTAAGTATGCTGAAAGGCACATTTACAGCGGGAGCAGGCAATGCCGCCTGATTTTCCGGGCCGGCAGCGGGCGTAAAACCGGCGTGGTACTGGAGATCCAGGTTTTCAATTTGGGCAGGGCGGAATTCGGTAATGGTCAGAACTCCGATAAATACAGCGGCAAAAACAATAACCAGACCAATTAAGATCGCGGCGCCGGCCGCAGCGCGTTTAATTATTTTTTTCATAATTTACCCTGGCTAAAGCCACAAATATAGATGATGAAACCTGGTGCAGATAAGCCAGGTGCCAAAGGACAGAATGACAAGGCCGGGAGCCGGACTGGCCCAGGTATCTCCGGTAAAAAGAATACCCCTGCCCACTAAGGCCAGCAGTGCGCCGATTCCGATATAAATGTACTCCCTGGAACCCCTTGTATAGGCCGATATTAAAAAGCCGGCAATGGTTATCGCAAAGATACCTGCCTGAATCATAATAAAAGTCGAGCCAAAATCATTAAGCATAGTAAGGGTTGAATCCCATGAAAGACCATCCACAGGAACTCCCATGGCCAATATCAGGGAAGCGGCAAAACAAACCAGTATTACATACTGCTGTTTCTGATTTTCCAGTCCGGCAGTATGTATACTGGCTGCGAATAACGAAAAAAGCCCAAAATACCTGCCAAAAAAAATAATCCTTGCGCTGTTGATAAGGTAAAAATTCGGCAGATCCAGGATTAGTTTTAACGGCACAATGATCCGCACGCTTTCGAACGCCAGCGAAATAATAAACAGGCCTACAAAAATAATCTCGGGGGATTTGGTCTTCTGAAAAAAATACGAAATAAATATTATACCGATGAGTGAATAGACAACAGATCCAACCATTGTTACAAAAGCAACATAGGGCGAGGGATCCATAAAACCGGCAACGATCTTCTGATAAAATCCGGCAGTACAGCGGATGCCTGCCTGTACCGCCTTTGGGTAAACGGGAAGAATAACAGCTGCGGCGGCAATAATGGCGATTAACGAAAGGCCGGTAGCCGCGATGCCGGCCCTGAAACAGCGGTTTCTGGTGACAAGGGTCATAACGGTAGCATAACCATAACCGCGCCCTAACTCAAGACTTTTATTGTTTTTCCGATAAAAAGATAGAGGAGTTCCCATGATCGTAAAAAAAATATTATGGACATTGGTCTGTTTAACAATTTCGGGAGCGGTTTTTTTATGGGCCGGAGATACCGCGGTCTTTGTCGATCTCGGGTTTTCTCCTGACGGAAAAACATACGCATTTGCCCAATACGGGGTTCAGTCCAATACTTTAAAGCCATGGTCCGAGCTCAATCTGGTTGACGTTGCAAGCAATAACTTTGTCAGCGGCGGAAGACTATCATTTGTACACGACATTTCCGTAGCCGCAGGCCAGGACGGTTCCGGCGCTTTCTACCGGATTTTAACCCAGAACAAAACACTTACAGATCGTTACAGCATAAATTTTTTAACGCAGGGACAGCCGCTTTTTATATCCCTTGATGAACCTGACGCGCCGCCCGGCCAGGCAGCAGAGTTTAGGGATTTTGAAACCGGCGCTTCCTACAGAGCAACCCTTATACCGACTATACAGGGAAGCGGTCCGGGTCTGGTTTCATCTTTTTATATTAGTCTGGAACAAACAGGCAGGGACGGAGTAAAAAAAACATTGACCGCCGGATCACCGCAGATAAAACGCTCGCAAATTGATTCCTACAGAATCCGCAAAGTATTAAAAGCTCCGGGAGACGGTTCGTTAATCTTTGTAATAGAAATGAAGAAACAGAACAGTACCGATTATGATATCCGTTTTATGGTTGAAGCCCTGCGTTTATAGGTGATAATAATACACGCGATTATTGATCCGGAGCGGCGGTTTCGGAATAAGGCCTTAAAATCTGGGTGACCGTACTGCCGTCTTCGTACAGAAACCTTAAATAACATCTGTTATGCAGGACCAGCCGCTGCCAAAGACCTTCCTGCTGAACGTCCGCCATCAAATCAATGATTTTTTCCCGGCCGATAATATCTCTGGCCTGGCAAAAAAGATAATTGCCCTGCGGCAGTTCAATTACAGGTTCCGCTGTTTCTGGTTTCTTAAAAGCACTGCCTATTAAATCGCTCTCGATTAAAGCGCTGCCCGCAATGGCGCTGCCCGCGAATACCAATGTTCCCGGCAGAGAATTTTTATCCGGTTCAAATGCGCCTGATTGTGATTGGTCTATTTCAAAACAATAAATAGATTCGCAATTACCCTGATTATTATCAACCTGATAATTATTAAATGGATCTTTTTTGTTTGTTTTAAGATATTTAATTGGGGTTAACAGATACAATCTGGTGATCTCCGGTCTTGATAACATGATTTTATTATAACAAAAAAAAGCAAAAGTTAAAGCAAAACTGAATATTAATGCCGTATAGGGGCAGGAGGCATTAATGAAGCCAAAATTTTTATCTTTTATTGTTCTGATACCCGCTGTTATTTTAATACCGGCCGTTTTTTTACTATCATGCTGCTCGTCAGAAACGCTTATTCAGGAGATACTTACAGGGACCGCGTCCCCGCCTGTTTTCCTGGACTGCAAAGCTGTTTCTTCCACAGAGATATCATTCAGATTTACCGGACCTGTCAGCATGATTTCCCTGAACCTGGATCCCGGTGCGGAAATTCTGTCTGTTACGGAGGGAGAAGAAATACTTGTTACCCTGACAGAGCCGATGCGAACCGGAGACAGGATTACTGCGGACATCCTTGTAGAAGATGAACACCGCAATACACTGAATGTACTGGTACCATTCCGGGCCAGGAACTCCAGACCGCCGTCCATGCTTATAAACGAAGTGCGGACAATAGGCGCCAGTTTCAACGATCCAAAGAAGTCCAAAGTTGAATTTGTGGAATTTTTAGTAAAAAACGGAGGTAACCTGGGAGCGTTGCGGCTTTTTGCAGCCAGTTACTCATTAACCAAACCTGTTTACGAATTTAATCCAATCGAAGTTAAATCCGGAGAATATATTGTTCTCCACTTCAGACAACCTTTTAATGAATGCCTTGATGAAATTTCAGACAAACTGGATGAATCCGGCGGACTTGAAGCGATCCCAAATGCCCGTGATTTATGGATTCCGGTCTCGCAAAAACTGCTCCATGATACAGACGCCATTTACCTTGTTGATCAGGACGATCGTATAATGGACGCCGTTTTATTGTGCGAGACAGACGGAAGTTCCTGGAACAAAGCCTATTTGGCGCAAGCCGCGGATCTGTTTGCGGCGCAGGGCGTCTGGTTTCCGGCGGGCGGCCTGGAACCGGCGGCGGGAACCTATTCGCTTGCGGCTAGTGACGCTGTATATACAGCGGCGACAACCAGTACAAGGACCATTTGCCGGGACGAAACACGCGAAAAGGGAAGCAGGCCGGAGAACTGGTATATTGCGAATACCAGCAGGGAATCCGCAGGTAAACCCAACAGCCCGGATCGGTATTACAAGTGAGAAAATAACAAATAAAAAAAAGAAAATTAGGGTTGAAAAACTTTTATACTAAAGATTTAAACAGTTTTTCGATCTCCGCTTTGGGAAGGGCGCCGATTTTCTGGTTAACTACATTCCCCTTGTTATAAACTACCAGTGTAGGAATTGAAACAATGCCGTGTTTGCCGGCGAGATCCTGTTCTTCGTCAACATTGACCTTGCCGATCTTTACACGGCCGTCATATTCTTTGGCCAGTTCTTCGATAAAAGGCCCCACCATTTTGCAGGGGCCGCACCACGAGGCCCAAAAATCCAGCAGAACCGGTGTTGCTGACTTTAATACTTCATTGTCAAAATTCGCATTGGTAATGGTAACGTGACTGCTCATGTTATAATCCTCCAAATAACTTAATTTTAAATAGACTTAATTTTCAATAAACTTAATTATCAATCACTTATTTGCTTTTTTCCGGGCCAAAGTTTAATTACCAGAAAAAAAACTACCTGGACGGCAAAAACAAAGATGAGTCCCGCTATCATTAAAAAGACTCCCTTTTGTTCGGTTGAAGCGTTTTGTATAAAAACAGCCAATAATTGATCCATGTCATTCCTCCCGTTAAATAATGCCGACCAGGACAGGCACCAGCGCGAGTACAATACCACCCGCGATAACCGAGCCAATCTGGCCGGAAACATTGGCGCTGACCGAATGCATAATAACAAAACAATGGGGATCTTCCTCGGTGGCCATTTTCTGGATTACACGCGCGCTCATGGGGAAAGCCGAAATGCCGGCGGCGCCGATCATCGGGTTAATTTTTTCTTTGCGGAACAGATTGAGCAGCTTTGCGAAAAGCACGCCGCCGGCAGTGTCAAAGATAAAAGCCACCAGTCCAAGAACAAGGATCATTATGGTCGCGGGAGTAAGAAAATGTTCGGCCCTCATGCTGGAACCAATCGTAATACCCAAAAGCATGGTTACAAGACTTGCAAGTTCATTCTGGGCCGACTGGGAAAGACGTTCAAGGACGCCGCATTCCCTTAACAAATTACCGAACATTAACGATCCTATAAGCGGAACGCTGGCAGGCGCGACAACGCCGGCTACTATCGTTACAACTATCGGGAAACAGATTTTAAGGCTCTTTGGAATATCGGTATCATGGGATACCATGTGGATGGAACGTTCTTTTTTGGTTGTCAGCAGCCTGATTACCGGCGGCTGGATAAGCGGCACAAGAGACATATAGGAATAAGCGGCAACCGAAATCGGGCCAAGGTAGTCTTTGGCAAACCGGGCGGCAACAAAAATCGACGTCGGACCGTCCGCTGCGCCGATTATTCCGATTGAACTCGCGACCCTTAAATCCCTGAAATCCGCCATGCTGGGGAAAATACCGCCAAGGGTATTGCCAAGGAATATTACAATGAGAATCGTGGCGAAGATGCCGAACTGGGCGGCCGCGCCGAAGAACATCATTACGGGATTCTTAAACATCGGGCCAAAGTCGCACATGGCGCCGACTGCGATAAAAATCAGCAGCGGAAACAGTTCGGTCTGGATTCCTGAATTAAAAAGCAGCTGCAGGAACCCGGGGTCTCCCTCGTAAGCCCACACAGCGCTAAGGGGAAGGTTTACCAGAATTGTTCCAAAACCAATGGGAAGAAGAAGCATCGGTTCAAATTCTTTAACTATGGCCAGGGCTATCAGCACGCCCCCTATTATCATCATCACTACGCTTTGCCAGGTGAGTGATGTGAAGCCAATAAATAAACTTTGCATGGACTCCCCCAATAAGTGTAAAAGTTATTGAAAAGTGTAGAGGAATCCATTTATATGGTCAAGGACTGGACTTCTCGGAAGGAACTTCCGGCATTGACACTTTTTACTAAAACATGGTATGTAAAGACACGTACAAAGGTAAAGGAATAGTCCTGACATGGATTGCCCTGGCGCCGGGCGGGTGCGCAACGCCCATGAAGTATAGACACCAGTAACAAAGACAAACCGGAGGATCATTTATGACTTATACTTTGAACATGTTTATTTTAATCGCGATTGTAGTTTCTTTGCTTTCATTTTTGTTTGCGGTTTGGCTTTATATGTGGGTAAAAAAGCAGCCGTCAAAAAATACCAAAATTGCAGAAATCGGCAAACTTATCAAACAGGGCGCGTATACTTTTTTGCAGAAAGAATACACAATGCTCGTCAAATTTGCAGGCGTTATAGCAATATTAATCGTACTTTTTTTGCCAAGACCAATCTGGATGTCAGATAACATTCTGGTTAATATCAGCATGGCTGTCGCGTATCTGTGCGGAACAATTTTCTCCGCAATCGCAGGCGTCATAGGAATAAAAACTTCTACCATGGCCAACGTAAAAACGGCAGAAGCCGCAAATACCGGCATAAAGGCTTCTTTTATGACAGGATTCCGCGGCGGTTCGGTAATGGGCATGGCCGTTGTCGGAGCGACTCTTTTGGGAGTGGCGCTTGTGGTCCTTTTAACCGAAGATCCCTCGATCATTCTGGGCTTCAGCTTCGGCGCCAGTTCTCTGGCCCTGTTCGCCAAGGCGGGCGGCGGCATCTATACAAAGACCGCAGACATCAGCGCGGACCTGGTCGGTAAAGTCGAACTTGGAATTCCGGAAGACGATCCCCGCAACCCAGCGGTTATAGCGGATAATGTCGGCGATAATGTAGGCGACGTAGCAGGCATGGGCGCGGACCTTTTTGATTCCAATGTCGCTTCAATGGCGGCCGCACTTGTTCTGGCCGTTGCACTGGACACCAAAATGGGCGGCCAAACCCACGCGGCAATGGTTTTATGTTATGCGGCCGCCGGTCTTTTGGCGTCCATAATCGGCGTCTTTTTTGCGCGCATGGGCAGCGGCTCTCCGACCCGCGCGCTTAATACAAGCACTTATCTGACCACCGCAATCTTTATAATTATAACAGCGCTGGTTACGTGGCTGTTTAAATTTGAATGGCGCATTTGGGGCGCGAGCATGTCCGGGCTAATCATCGGCGTGGTAATCGGCATCGCGACCGACTATTTTACCGACGACAACAAAAAACCGGTACGGAATACCGCAAAAGCCTCAGAATCAGGGCCGGCGCTTACAATACTGTCCGGTATTTCCTACGGGTTTATAAGCGCCCTGCCCGCTTTAATCGGCATCGGCCTTTCTTCCCTTATCGCGTATAAACTCTGCGCGCCGCTGGGAGCT
>WQZG01000058.1 GCA_009780855.1 Treponema sp. | reverse complement strand
GTTTGATGATTAAAGCCTTAAATGCTCCTCTTTTGCATAGGGACATTTCTATTGGTTTTTGAGCAAAAGGGGACATTTCTATTGAACGCCATAGGGGACATTTTCACTGATTTTTAACACACGCCAGCAATTCTAAATTTGCAATATTTATGCCGAAAAATATATTATGGAGAGAGGAAAATTAGGAACGCTCGTGGATTGCCTGAGCGCAGTGGCAGATAAACTTTCTGCCCGGCCTGAATATTCGGCCAGTAAATATACAAATCGTGATGCCGTGAACAGTGCGTTCGCTGCATTTTTCTTTCAGTTTCCGTCATTACTCAGATATATGAGAGAGATGGAGGAACAGGAAAAACGGAGCAATGTTCAGAGCCTGTTTGACGTTACAGGGATACCGAGCGACAACCAGATACGGAACATAGTGGACAGCATAGAGCCGTCATCAATAAACGCTGTCTTTAACGACACCCTAAAAACAGCGGGGCAATCGGGAGACATAAAAGAATACCGAGTATTGGACGGCGGTGTCCTACTGGCGATAGATGGGCTATGGTATTTCAGTTCCGGGAATATAAATTGCCCTCATTGCCTTAGGAAGCAAACGAAGGACGCGGAAGGAGAATCCGTAACGGAATATTACCATGCGGCGCTGGCTGGAGCGGTGGTAAAACCCGGATGCAATAAGGTATTGCCTTTAGCGCCGGAGATAATCCGGAATACTGACGGAGAAAAGAAACAGGATTGCGAGCTTGCGGCAGGGAAACGATGGCTTACAGCCCATTGGCAGGAGTATGACTGGCTGAAACCAACGCTGTTTGGGGACGATTTGTACTCGAACCGGCCTTTTTGCGAGAAAATCGTGGGGAATGGGTGGAGTTTTATCTTTACCTGCAAGGAAGAATCGCACCCATGGCTAACTGAGACCATACAAAACTCAAATCTACATGAGGTAAGTGAAGAAAAATGGGACCCCCGGAAGAAAAAAACCGTGGTATACACATGGAAATACCTGAACAGTGTTCCTATCCGGTATGATGAGAAAGACCCATTTTTAGTAAATTATCTAAGTTTTGAGATAAGAACCAAAGGGACTGCAAAACCGAGTTACAGCAACAGTTGGATAACGAACAAAGTTGTCAGTGACATAAATGTTGCGTATCTGGCAGAATGCGGGCGTGCGCGGTGGAAGATAGAAAATGAACATAACTCGGCAACTATGTTGCCGCATGTGCTTAAGAGACGCGGCTACAACCTCGAGCATAACTTCGGGCATGGAAGCAGCCATGCCGCAGACAATTTTTTCCTGTTGAACCTATTGGCTTTACAATTTCATACGATACTCGAATACTGCGATTTGGAATATCAATTAACGTATTCGATATTCCCCGTGAGGGTTGCGTTCTTTGAAGGTTTGAGAGTGTTAATACGTCGCAGGTATTTTGTCTCTTGGGTTGAGTTCCTGCAATATGTCATAGGAAAAGATACAGGGCCTTTGTAAATGGAGCAAATTTAGAATTGTTGTCAACACGCACGCTCGCCCGTTGGCACTTGTTTTTTTACGAAATTTTGTTGAACTATCCCAGACTTGCAAAACAGGGTTAAGGGTGTTCATGATAAAAAAGATGCCTGGTTTGATTTTTGGGCGAATCCTGCATTATAAGCTTTTCCAATAACACATCTCTTAGACCTCTTTTAACATCGCGGTATGCTTCTTCTCCGGAAAGGTTTTTGGTTTCGTCCCTGTCAATCATCAAGTCAAATAATTGTTCACCGCCTCCCTGCGGATAATAAGTGTAGCGGTAATTCTGATTACGCACAGTGAAGCACCAATGTTCAGGTCTGACATTCTTCCAGTAATTAAAGCTTTCGACATAAGCATATTCCCTTTGATTGGGCAGAGTTTGTCCTCTGCAGAGGGGGATAAGAGAATTGCCCGCAAGCATTGGCGGATAATCCTCAGCTACCCTGTATGATGGCAGAGTTTTAGGCATAGGCGGCGGGCAAGATGCCATTTCGAGCACAGTCGGCATTATATCTTCAAGCTGTACGATCTCATTTCTGATTGCGCCGCTTTTTAATTCAGGACCGGAAATTATCAATGGTACGCGTATACATGCGTCATAATGCCGGTTATGCTTAGAAACAAAACCGTGGTCATATAACAGTTCTCCATGATCCGCAAGCAAAATAATATAGGTGTTTTCCAGAACGCCCGTTTGCTCAAGTACATCAAATACTTTACCGAGCTGGCTGTCCAGAAAAGAAATACACGCGAAATAGTATTCCCGGTATACTCTCCAAAAATCAGGAATTCCCTGATAGGTTCCTTCAAAATCAAAATGCCCGGGATGATCTTTTTCGTTTTTCCAGGAATCCGGTACAGGCGGCAATATTTTTTCAGGGTGTACTTTTGCAAGATAATTTTTGGGCGGCTGGAAGGGGTCATGCGGCAGCACATAACTTAACTGAGCGAAAAACGGCTGTTTATTGGCATTTTGTTTGATAAATTCCGTACCGTGCATGGTTATCCATGCCGTCGGCGTTAGTTCCTCTTTAAGAGGTGAGACGAATACAGAGGTAACGGCTTTGCCGTTAAAAATAGGGTATTCCTTGGGATTATCCCTGCATGCGTTTTGCACACGTGAAACAAGGTCAATTTTACCGGGGCCGTAATTTCTCATGCCCGCTGAGGTTTTCATCGGCCAAACTATGGATAAAGCTTTTTCATAATAGTCGGGGTATTTTTCTTCTACCCAATCAAGCCATTGGCCGGCGCGCAGATCGGCAACTTCAAAAACCTCGTCAAAGCCATAAGGTTTATAATCGTGATACGGACCATTATAATGCGTTTTAAAATGCAGTTTACCGAAATTTCCGGTGCGGTAACCATTTTGTTGCAGTATTTGCATAAAAGTCGGGATCGCAGGATCGAGTTCCACACCATTTTCAGTAACTCCGTGAGCACGGCAGCTTAGTCCGGTGGCAATGGTTGCCCGTGCCGGCATGCAGACCGGGTTGTTGGTTATCGCCGAACTAAAGTAGGTCCCGGAAGACATAAGCCGCTTGAAATTCGGCATTTCATAAGCACCGGCAATACCAGCTTCTATCCACTTCGCGGCCAGTTGATCCATCATAAAAATTACAATATTTGGCTTCTTGTTCATAATAATTTTCTCATAGCTTACTCCGTAAGATGAGATTATTTCCATACTTATCCGAAAAAAGAAGTAGGCAGACAGCTTATTAAAGTAAATGAAGCGGCCTGCCCGGATCTAAATCGATTACCCTATAACCGTGTTTCTGATGACCCGAATAGAGGAGTACCGGTGCAATCATCCAATAGAGCCATTTCTGCTGTTTGTTATACCTTTATTTTTTTATCCTTTAATTTTTTTATTGCTATATTTTTATTAATGGTATATACTGACGGAGAAAATTCAATCTTATTGCAGTAAATCTGCAATTGGGAGTGATAAGTGCCCAAAATTGGTCGAAAAGTAAAAATATTCTCTGCTCTCGAAGTGGCAAACATTTGCGGGGTTGTCAACCAGACAGCCATAAACTGGATTAAAAATGGATACCTAAAAGCCTTTACGACTCCGGGCGGCCAGTACAGGATTTATGCCAAAGATCTGGCCGCTTTCCTGGATAACCGCGGGATGGCGGATTCGGGAGATGTCCTTCAGGTTCTTATGGAACGCGCCAATTGGGGAGTCCTGCTGATCGCCGCGGATGAGGCCGAAAATAACCGTATTCATAATGAATTGGCCAGGTTTTTACCGGAATTTTCCTTTATCCAGGCTTTTGACGGATTTGAGTTGGGACTAAAAATGGCCGGCGAGAAACCTGGCTTTGTCCTTCTTGATTTGGATTTACCCGGAATTAATAATCAAAAATTCGTTCAGCTTCTGAAAGAAGATCCTGTCTACGGAAAACCCTATATTCTGGCTGTCGGCAGTAACCTTGAAGACAAAAATTTTCAGGTTCTGTCCGGTTATATCGACAAAATATTCCTAAAACCCGTTGATTCAGAAACTATCTACAAATTTATAAAAAATCTTGAAAAACTTACTGACGCTATAGCCTAAGTATTTTTAACCGGAATTTTTTCGTAAATTTAAAAAACCGGTATATTTTTTATCGTATTTTTGTTGTATATTCACCATATGAAAGCCCTATTAATGGAAGAATATAATAAACTGAAATATACCGATGTACCCAATCCTGTAATTTCCGCGTCTGATGAAATTCTGGTCAGGGTCAGGGCGGTAGCGATCTGCGGTTCGGATGTCCACGGTTTCGACGGTTCAACCGGACGGCGCAAACCTCCCATCATAATGGGACACGAAGCTGCCGGTGAAGTTGTTACGGCCGGGGCAGGAGTTACCAAATTCCGCGCCGGTGATCGTATTACATTTGATTCTACCATTTATTGCGGATCCTGTTTTTATTGCCGTAACGGACAGGTTAATCTTTGCGAAAGCCGTATGGTGCTTGGAGTTTCTTGTGATGAATACCGCAGGCACGGAGCTTTTGCGGAGTATGTGGTGGTTCCCGAGCGGATTTGTTATTCGTTGCCGGCTTCGCTTTCTTTTGAAGAAGCCGCCATGACCGAGCCGGCGGCTGTTGCGGCTCACGCTTTCAGGGTTGGTCCGGTTGGTTTCAACGAGAGCGCCGGTATTGTGGGTACGGGATTAATCGGGCTCCTTTTGCTGGATGTTCTTAAGTCATCGGTTTCAGGTCCGGTTTTTGCCTTTGATATCGATCCCGGCCGCAGGGAAGCGGCAAGTAAACGCGGCGCAGATTATGTTTTTGATCCAGCTGAAAAAAACCTGGTTAATAAAGTACGTAAACTGACAGAAGGCCGCGGTCTTGATCGTGTTTATGAAGCGGTCGGAGCTACTGCTCCCATTCAGACCGCAATTTCCCTGGTCCGCAAGGGCGGTTCAGTTACTTTAATCGGCAACGTAAGCCCCAAAATCGATCTCCCCCTGCAGACTGTTGTCTCCGGACAGATTAGTCTTTTGGGTTCATGCGCTATCAGCGGAGAATATCCAATTGTCCTTGATCTTGTTTCCAGAAAAAAGATTGACGTGGCTTCTTTAATAAGCAAAATTGCTCCGCTTTACGAAGGGCAAACCTGGTTTGAGAAATTGTATAGACGTGAGGATAACCTGTTGAAGGTTGTATTGATTCCTTAAGAAATTAACGGTAAAAAAATTTGGCAGGTCGGACATGAAAGAAAAAATCCGGATCGGTTTACTGGGATACGGCAAGGTAGCCAACCTTCACGCGCAGGCTCTGCAGGAAGTGGATAATGGTATTTTGGTTTCGGTTGCCGGCCGGAACACTGTCCGCCGCGATGAATTCAGCACCAAATGGAAGATAGCTTCGCGGGAAACCGTTGACGACATGGTTCAAAAAGACAGGGTTGACGCTGTAATCATTACCACTCCGCACCCGCAGCACAGGGACGGCGCCCTGCAGGCCCTGCAAGCCGGCGCCCATGTTCTTGTGGAGAAGCCAATGGCTGTGCATGTAAGTGAATGCGACGAAATGATCGCAGCGGCAAAAAGCGCCGGCAAATGTCTTTCGATAATGTGCCAGCGCCGCTGGTTTCCCGCCTGTGTCCGGATAAAACGCGCCATTGAAGAAGGTAAACTTGGCAGGCCGGTTCTGGCCCAGCTTTCGATCCTGGGCTGGAGGGACAAACTTTATTATGACAGTGATCCCTGGCGCGGCAAGTGGGCCACCGAAGGCGGCGGAATCCTTATCAATCAGGCGCCGCACCAGATCGATCTGCTCCAGTGGTATATGGGCCCCTTTGGAGAGATCACAGGTTTTTGGGATAATTTTAATCATCCGTATATTGAAGTGGAAGACAGCGCTGTAGCTGCGATCCGTTTTAAAAACGGCGGCCTGGGATCCGTACTTGTCAGCAATTCCCAAAAGCCCGGTATCTACGCCAAAGTCCACATCCACGGAAGTTCAGCCTGGTCGGCCGGAGTTCAGACCGACGGCGGGGCCATGTTTATTGCCGGCATGAGCACCATCACCGAACCTCCGCTTAATGACCTGTGGACGATCGAAGGCGAAGAAGATCTGCTTGATAAATTCCGCGCGGAGGATGAAGCCTTTTTTAAAACTATCAACGCTACCGTTTATTTTTTTACCCTTCAGCTAAAAGATTTTTGCGGGGCCCTTCTGGACGGACGGCCTCCCGCCGCTTCCGGCGAAGAGGGACGCGAGACTGTAAAATTTTTTGAGACTCTGCTGAACACCGGCAGACCAAAATAATTTTTTTATTTTTTTATCTGAGGAACCGTCTTATTAATGGAACCGTCTTATATGTATGCTCATCGCAAGGCCTATACCGATCATAGCGGTAAGCAGAGCCGAGCCGCCGTAGGACATAAAGTACAGGGGAATGCCGGTGATTGGCATTATCCCCATGGCCATTCCGACATTAATTAAAAAATGAAATACATACATGCCCAACAATCCTGAAATAATATAAACACCGTATTTGTCAACAGAGGTTTTCATTATTTTAATCAAACGCATCGAGATAAGAAGGAACAATCCAAAAATCAAAAGGCCGCCCAAAAAACCAAACTCTTCGCCGAAGATCGAAAAAATAAAGTCAGTGCTTTGTTCCGGAAGGAAACGGTAGTGGCTGTGGGTTCCCTGTAAAAAACCTTTGCCCCACAGGTGCCCGGAGCCGATCGCCGTCATTGACTGGATAATATTCCATCCGGCCCCGCGCGGATCAACGCCGGGATCCATAAACACAATCAGCCTCATGACCTGGTATTCTTTTAAAACTTTGTGCGCCGCGTATGAGGAAAACAGGGACAGTAAAAGAATTAATGAAACATAAAAAATCCAGTAAAAATATTTCTTTTTATATGATTTATATCCAAGCGCGGCAATTCCAAGAATTACCGCCAGGACCATGGAACACAGACCTATAAAATGAATATTATACAGCAGGGAAAAATACAGGCGCGTATTTTTTAATATGTACTGTTCCCAATAGGGAATCAAAGCAAGCAATACGGTGCCTGTCACAAATGCGACAATAAACAAAACATAACGCGCCGAAAACCCCGCGATAAAGAGCATAACCAGAAGTATCGGAATAAAAACAAGGGCAGTGCCCAGATCGGGCTGCAGCAGTATTATTCCCATCGGTATAAAAACAATTAAGCAGGAAATTAAAAAATGAAACAGACTGTTGCGTTCTTTTTTTGCCGAATCCAGATACCTGGCCAAAAATAAAATAGTTATAATTTTTGCAAGTTCCGCCGGCTGGAAACTGAACATCCCAAGTCCAATCCCGCGTCTGGCTCCGTTTATATACCGCCCAAAAAAAACCGTGTACAAAAGCAGGAGCAATATTCCGGCGTATAAATACGGACTAAGATCATACAGTCTGCGGTAATTCAGAACAGTCAGTCCAAGAATTATCAAAAATCCGCCGGATGCCCATATTATCTGCCTTATGTATTCGGTTGAAACCAGTTCACCGTCGGCGTTTACTCCGGATGAATAAATAAACAGTATACCCATCGCGGTCAGCAGCAGTGTGGAAAAGAGTAAAAAATAATCTATCCCCAGCAATTCTTTAACTTTCATTAATTTTCCAATGTACGTTATTTTTATATACCAATTTTTTATTATTAAAACATTTTTTTCAAGTAGCCTCATGAGTATGAATGAATGGTCGCTGACAATGAATGGACGGCTGCATTGAATTTTTTTAATTTTTTTTTTAATATGTGTCCGGATAATATTAGTGGAGGCAATTTATGGACGAAATAATTTATGAAAAAGCAAAACTGCAAGACCGTGATGACTGCATGGATTTTACCAATTTTGTATTCAGCCACGCCCATGTTCCGCACGATTTTGTCAAATTGCTTCCAAAGCTTTACAGGGCTGAATATTTTATGGACGGCATCCATTATATCGCCAGAGAAGGCGACAGGATAAAGGCTCTTGTCGGATCATATCCGTTAAAGTACCAATTTGCCGGCGGCACCGAACTTCCCGGCATGGGCATCGGCGCTGTTTCCGTTCATCCGCGGTCAAGATCAAAGGGATACATGAAAACCTTGATGGATACCGCTGTTGAGGATATGAAAAAAAACGGCATGACCTTCAGCTGCCTGGGCGGACAGCGTCAGCGTTACGAATATTTTGGCTATACTCCGGCAGGCTCCGGTTATTATTTTACTGTAAGGGAGCCAAATATCCGGCATACCCTTGGCGGCGACTGGAAAACCGATCTTGTTTTAAAATCCGTTAAGGCATCGGATTCTGCAATCTTGGACAAAATTCAGTCATTGCACACGGCTAAAAAAGCCAGACTGTACAGGAGCAGGGACAGGCTTTTCGATATTCTTTCATCATGGAATGCTGAAATTTTTGCCGTTATGGCCGGCGCTTCTCCGGCGGGTTATTTGGTCTGCAGACCCGGTACATACGATGTGGTTGAAATTAATCTCGATGATTTTTCCCGTGTTAACGAAGTATTGGGACTGCTTTTACGCAGACGAAGGGAATACGGAGGCCAGGAAATTGTAACGGTTTTTGCCGGCCCCCATGAAACAGAAAAGGCAGCAGCCATTTCCAGGTTTGCCGAGAGTTGGAGGCAAAATTCCGCCTACCAGTTTAATATCCTGGATTTTAAACATTTTACCGAACCTTTCCTGGAGCTCAGGGCCGGACAAAGGCGGATTCCGGACGGCTCATTCAGTTTCAAAATAGAAGGCGGCGGAACTTTTGCAATTATTTGCAAGAACGGCAAACCGGCGATCGATTCAACTTCCGCTGTTCCTGAATTAACAATGGATAATCTGGAAGCAACAAGGTTCTTGTTTGATCCGATGACAGCCGCGCTTAACCCAAAAATACGGGAAACGCCTTTCCTGCAAAATCTATTGCCTCTGCCGCTGTTTTTCGAAAATCCCGACGGGATATAGGCAAATTACACGCGGCTTGCCGCGAGGTTGTTGATTATTACCAGGCAGCGTTTTTCGTTTAAATACGGAACTTCAATCGGGGTTATTTCCCATTGGAGTCCCGGAATATTTTTTGCTGCGTTCTGCATTTCTTCCCGGGCATTTTCCATACGGCCTTTCCATGCGGCCAGCATACCGTCAGGTTTTATAAGCCGCAGCAAAGCTTTTAGAATATCCGGCTCAAGAGGCCTCAGCGCCCTAAAAACAGCGATGTCAAACCGGGCAGGTTCGGCCTGTTCCATTTCGGTCTCTTCGACTCTGACATTTGGCAATTCCAGAACCGCGGCGCAATTCCGCAAAAAACCCGCGCGCCGGCCCATGCGCTCTATAAGTGTAAATTCCGTATCCGGCAGACAAATTGCCAGCGGTATACCCGGCAGCCCTGCGCCCGATCCCACATCAGCCGCCTGTATTTTTGCTGTATTTGATTGTATGTTACAAAATCCCGATTCTGAATTCCTGCCATCCAATTTAGGCAGCGGCGAAATTGAGTCCAGTATGTGTTTAATGATCAGTTCTTCCCGGCTGCTGACTTTTACCAGACCATAAGCCTCATTAAAGAGCTCGATTTCTTTCATATATTTTTTTAATTTTTCAATGACGGCGACGTTGGTTTTTTGCGGGAATAATTTATTAAAACCCTGTTCCAAAAGATCATGTTCCGGCAATCTGGAAACCGGCTTTTTTATGTCCCCGGCGTTCATTCTGTAAAAATTTTTTACTTTAATTCGTTCTGCACCAATGTCATCTGGTAGTACTGTCCCTTCATGGCCATCAGTTCGGCGTGGGATCCTATTTCGATGATCCTGCCGTCGTCAACCACCATGATTCGGGTACAGTCCCTGATTGTGGACAGACGGTGAGCGATGATAAAACTGGTCCGCCCCTTCATCAGTGTTTTGATACCGGCCTGAACAAGCTGCTCGGTGTTGGTGTCGATGCTGGAAGTTGCCTCGTCAAGTATCAGAATCCGCGGGTTGCTTATCAGTGTCCTTGTAAACGCGAGCAATTGCCGTTCGCCCTGGCTTATACCGCCGCCCCGTTCGGTAATGGGTGTATCGTAGGCTTTTGGGAGTTTCTCTATAAATGAATTTGCGCCTATTAATTCCGCAGCTTTTTTTATTTCTTCGATGGTTGCGTCAAGTTTGCCGTAGCGTATATTGTCGGCGATGCTGCCGGTAAACAGGAAGCTGTCCTGGAGCATGATCCCCATCTGCTCGCGCAGGGACTTGATGGTAACCTTCATTATATCCTGGCCGTCTATGCAGATTTGGCCGTCGACTACATTGTAGAACCTGGACAGCAGATTTACGATTGTGGTTTTGCCCGCGCCCGTCGGTCCCACGATTGCTATGCTTTCTCCCGGATGGCCGTCAAACGTTACGTTCTTGAGCACTTTGCGGGTTCCGTCATAACTAAAACTTACATCCTTGAATTCAACGTGGCCGCGCACAAAGGGGAATTCAATGGCGCCTTCGGCGTCCGTTATTTTTACCGGTTCTGCGATTGTATCAAAAATTCTGTCCAGGTAGGACATGGCGGTTACAAAAGTATTATAAATATTGGACAGGTTGATTATCGGCTGCCAGAAGCGCCACGCGTAATTGCCCATTGCCAAAAGCATTCCGAATGTCGCCATGGGATTCATCCAGTAGGCGCCCATTATGTATACAAAGGAGAATACAATCTGCGCGATTGTTTCCGTTGAAAACCAGGTTGTATTGGAAATATAGTTTGCGCGCATCCATTCGTAGTTGCGTTCGTCAGAAAGCGTGTCCATGGTTTTGATTGTTCTTGTCTGCCGGTCAAAAGCCTGGGTTACCTTTACCCCGTCTATGGATTCCTGGATATAGGCATTGAGATTTGAGTTCTTGTTGGAAACCCTCTGCCAGGCTTTGCGCTGGACGGCCTTGATGGACCAGATAAAAACTGCCAGAAACGGCAGGCCCAGAATGGTCACTGTGGCGAGACTGGAACTTACCCTGTACATAAAGAAAATTATAAAGAAAATATTAAGTACTTCTATTACAAAGTTTATTACCCCGTTGGACAGCGCATCGGATACACTGTTGACATAAGGAACGACCCTGACAAAAATTTTGCCGTGCGGACGGCTGTCGTAAAATGCAAAGGGAAGTTTCTGGAGATGGTCAAAGAGATCATAACGGATGTCGTGAATGATATTGGCGCCGGCCCGCGCTACCAGGACGTTCCGTATGGTTCCAAGAATAATGCTGAGTATTATTGAGCCTGCCAGAAAAGCAGCCATGGTAAACAGGAGTTTATAATCCTTGTTGGGAACCGCGACATCCATGGCGCGCTGGATAAACAGGGGGCCCATAAGCCCCACCAGATTTCCTACCACGCTCAGGCCAAGTGCAAATCCCAGATTTTTTTGAACCTTTGCGACGTATTTGACGCAGCGCCTTATATTGAAAAGGCTGACTTTTTCGTCGAGGTATTCGTCCTCATCATAGCGGTTCCGGGTTTGGCCTGTTTTTTGCACAAGGTCTTTTTTTGATTTAGACATTACCGGCCTCTGTTGCATCAAAGTCTACCCCGTACTGGAGGCTCCATATATGGTAATAAAATCCTTTAAGGGCAAGCAGATCTTCGTGTTTGCCGCGTTCGATGATTTTTCCCTTGTCCATTACCAGAATCTGATCCGCCCCGCGGAAGGACGAAATCCGTTGCGCTATGATTATTTTGGTGCATGAAAAATCCAGGCTGCGCAGTTGCTCCTGTATGTATTGTTCGGTTTCGCTGTCTACCGCCGAAGTCGTATCATCAAGAATAAGTATCGAAGGTGAAATTGCCAGGGCGCGCGCCAGGGCTATCCTCTGGCGCTGGCCTCCGGAAAGCCCGACTCCGCGTTCTCCGACCAGGGTCTGGTAACCGTTCTCCATTTCTTTTATAAAACTGTCCGAATCCGATTGAACCGCGCATTTTACAATTGTCTGCTCATCAAGTTCCGGCCGGCCGTAGGCTATATTGCCTTTTACCGCGTCGGAAAAAAGAAAAACATCCTGCATGGCAAGTCCTATGTTGCGGCGGAGGGAAGACAGAGTATATTTTTCAACTTGAACACCGTCCAGAAGAACCTGGCCGGAATCGGGCTCGTACGAATGAATGAGCAGATTTATAAGAGATGTTTTTCCGGAACCGGTGCTTCCCAATATTCCCAGTGTTTCGCCTGGATTTATTTTAAAACTGATATCTTCCAGAATCGAAGATCCGCCGATGGAAAAATTTACATTTTTAAATTCAATGCCGCCGGAGGGGCGTTCCTTCATCTCTGTCGAATTTGGAGTATCAGAAATCCCTTCCGGCGCTTCGATAACTTCCCGCAGCATTGTGGCGGAAGCGTTGTACCGTTCGACGTCAGACAGTATTGTGGCCAGCATACGCAGCGGGTTTGCCAATGACCAGGTAAGGGAAGAGAAGGCGAGATACTGGCCGGGAGACATCTGTTCCCTTATTAAAAAAATTCCGCCCATTATAAGGGTAATGATTACAAGCACTTGGCTTAAGGCGTCCAGTATGGGATTATACTTTGCCGCTATAATGGCGTTCTCGCGGCTTACGTCCCTGAACTCCTTGTTATGTTTTTCAAATTTTTCAATTTCGTAATCTTCCCTTGCAAATGCCTTGACAACCCTGTTACCGTCGATGTTTTCTGTAACGACCGTTCCCAGGCTGGTCAGTTTCTGCCGCAGCAGTACAAACCTGGGCCTGATTACTTTTAGATACTGGCGGCTGACCAGCAGAATAAAAGGCGTTACCGCGGTAAGGCATAACGCGAGCTGCCAGTTTATAAATATCAAAAAAATAAATGTAAAGACGAACTGAACTACTGAATCGACAAACATGAATGATACCCACGATACGGTATGGCGCAGCCTGTCCAGGTCCTGAGTCATCCTGGTCATAAGGTTACCGGTTGGGAACCGGCCCAGGAATTTATAGTCCTGGTTTTGTACAATCCTGAACATATGGCTGCGGATTTCTGACATTGCGACATTGCTCTCCGATTCAAGCCACATATGCATAATGTAACGCAGCGAAAGCCGGATAACTGTCGCGCAGAACATGATTATAAGCAGTCTTATCAAAGGTTCGGTATTTGCAGGAATAATTACGTTGTCGATGAGCTGCTGGGACAACATAGGATTAATGATGATCATTGCAGAAGAAACTGCAGAAAAGAAAATGCCGGCGACCAGGCGGCTCCTGTTCCCCTTCAAGTAACTCCAAAGCCAACCAAGCTGGGACATAATCGTATATTATCCGTAACGTTTTTTTTTGACAAGCAGCAGCTGCCCCGAAGAGCCAACTACGTAATGTAGTTGACAGTCAAAAACTGGATAAGTATACTATATAAACCGTATATTTATACAGTTCAGGAGAAGATGATGAAATCAAAGATTATTTTAATCGCTGTCCTAATCGCGGCAGTAATTACCGGCAGCGCGTTTGCCGGCGGGGGAGGCCAAAAATCCACCGGGATCACCATAAAGGACGGCACCCTTATGATCGGTATGGAAATCGGATATCCTCCGATGGAATATTATGACACGGACGGCAAGACCCCCATTGGTTTTGATGTCGCCATGGGAAAAGCCATTGCCGACAAAATGGGTCTCAAAGTTGAATTTGTTGATACGGCCTGGGACGGAATTTTCGCCGGAGTGGATACCGGCAAGTATGACTGCATCATGTCATCAGTAACCATCACCCCGGAAAGGTTAAACGCGCATAATTTCTCAAAACCGTACATCGGCAACTCCATGGCTATAGTTTTGCTTAAGGGCTCGCCGCTCAAGGTCAGTAGCCCCCAGGATTTGGCAGGGCTCGGAGTTTCCTACCAGGCGGAGACCACCGCTAAATTCATGATGGCCAAATTGGTCGAAGATGGATTGAGATATACTCCCTATGAATATGACAAGGTAATGAACTGCTTTGACGAACTCAAACTGGGCCGCGTTGACGCCATTGTAACCGACAGCCTTGTAGCGGTTGATTACGTTGCCGATCCCAACAGTCCTTACCAAATTGTATGGCAGGGCGACGCGGACGAAGTATTCGGCGTCTGTATGAAGAAAGGCAACGACGCCCTGACCGCTGCTGTCGACAAGGCCCTGGACCAGCTCTTTGCAGACGGGACCATGCTCAAACTTTCAAAAGAAATTTTCAACATTGATATGGTCAGTTCGGCAAGAAAGTAATTACATAAAATGGAAGTTCTGCAGAAAATAATATCCTGGATTCCGCCGCTGCTCATGGGCGCCAGGGTGACCATAGGGCTCACTGTTTCATCGGTATCTGCCGGGGTAATACTGAGCCTTTTCCTGGCCCTTGGCAAGATGTCCAAAAACATAATCGTCAACAAATTCTGCAGCGCCTATGTTTTTTTCTTCAGGGGTACACCCCTGCTGATGCAGCTATATTTTATCTATTACGCTTTGCCGATGATATCGCCGGTATTTCTCGTCCGGACAGGGGATCAGTTCCTTGATCGTTTTATACCGGCTTTTATTACATTCTCGCTCAACAGCGCAGCCTATTGCGCGGAGATAATACGCGCGGCTATACAGAGTATTGACAAGGGCCAGTTTGAAGCGTCCCGCGCCCTGGGTTTAACCTATACACAGACCATGAGTCTGGTTGTAATTCCCCAGGCGATAAGGCGCTTAATCCCGCCCATAGGCAACGAATTCATCATGGTGCTCAAGGACGCTTCCCTGGTTTCAATGATCGCCCTGATCGACATTACAAAGGCGACCAGAAGTATAGAAGGTTCTACGCGTTCCGCGCTGGTTTATCTGCCGGCCATGATTTTATATTTGATCATTACCGCTGTCTTTTCATTTGTTTTCCATAAACTCGAAAAGAAGTATTCTGTTTATGAATAATATTTATGAGTAACAGAAACATTTTACCGGGGAGCATTTAGTGTCAATGGTAATTACCGAAGGGATTTCGAAATCATTCGGTTCATTAAAAGTTTTAAAAGATGTCTCCCTTACCGTAGAACAGCAGGAAGTGGTCTGCATTGTCGGGCCGTCAGGGGCCGGCAAGTCCACTTACCTCCGTTCGCTTAACAGGCTTGAGTCGATCGACGACGGAAAAATCTACATTGAAGACAAGCTTCTGTTCGACTGCAAAAACGGAGAGAACAGCGTCAGGATGCCTGTTCAGGAAAGGAACAAAAGCCTGCTGGAAGTCGGTATGGTTTTTCAGCGTTTCAACCTTTTCCCGCACAAGACTGTAATGGACAATGTAATGATGGCTCCCGTACATGTGCGCAGGATTCCGGTTGAGGAAGCCCGCGCAAAGGCGGCCGCGCTGATCGAAAGGGTAGGCCTCTCGGATAAGCTGAACTCCTACCCCAGCCAGCTTTCCGGAGGGCAGCAGCAGCGTGTGGCCATTGCCAGGGCGCTTGCCATGGAACCCAAAATTATGCTTTTTGACGAACCCACCAGCGCCCTTGACCCGGAGCTGGTCGGCGAAGTCCTTACCGTAATGAAGAGCCTGGCGCACGCCGGAATGACCATGCTTGTTGTCACACACGAAATGGGTTTTGCCAGGGAAGTGGCCGACAAGGTTGTTTTTATGTTTGAAGGAGCAATACTTGAATCCGGCGCTCCGGAAAAAATTTTTTCCAATCCCGTGAACGAAAGAACAAGGCAGTTTTTACAAAGCGTTTTATAACCGGAACTTTTTATGGACATATCTGTAATCACATTTGACTCCGCCTCCGCGGAAATGAAAACAATTAACGACATCGGTGAATTATCCGCGTGTCCCGATGATAAAACAATGTGGCTTAACATTAACGGGCTTAAGGAAATTGATTCGATAACCAGACTCGCAAAACAGTACAATGTGCACCCGCTGACAATCGAAGACATTTTCAATACCAGGCAGCAGCCCAAAGTGGAAAGATTCGACAACTACAGCTATATTTCGTTCAAGTCAATTCAGCATGAACAGTCCTTTCACAATGAACAAACCAGACCCAAAAAAAAATCCGGCGCTGATTCCAAAAAAGTTAAAAAAATTCAGGAAGACAATGATGAATTTTGCATTGACCAGATAAGTCTTATTGTTATGGACAAGGTGATTATAACGATTCAGGAAATTCCGGGGGATCCATTTTACGGTATAAGAAAAAGGATACTGGAAAATGCCGGCCAGATCCGCAGGATGAATACCGATTATCTGGCCTACTCCCTGATCGACGCGGTTGTGGATGATTATTTTTTAACGCTTTCCCACATACAGGAAGACATTGAAAATTTTGAAGATCGGGCGGTAAAAACGACCGACGATAAATTTGTTTTTGAGATACAGGACACAAAAAAAAGTCTGTTCCTGATAAAACAGGCCATACTGCCGCTGCGGGACAACTTGTTAACCATAAACCGTCAAAAAATCCTGATCATTAACGATGAATTTAAACCGTTCCTGCAGGATTTACAGGAGAATTGTAACAATGCCGTGCAGCGTGTTGAAAACTGCCGTGACTGGCTGTCAAACATTATGCAGGTAAATCTGTCCATGCTGTCATACCAGATGAACAAGGTAATGAAGATTCTCGCCATAGTTTCTACGATATTTATTCCGCTGACATTTATTGCCGGGGTTTACGGTATGAATTTCGATTTTATGCCCGAGCTCAGCCTACACTACGCGTATCCTGTAGTTCTTGGCGGCATGGGAATGATAGCCGTTATTATGCTTATTATTTTTAAAATCCGGCACTGGTTTTAATGAAAGGCTCCCCAGCATTTTCCGGTCTCTACGCTTACCCGCAGCGGTATCCTTAATTTAACCGCGTTTTCCATTTCCTTCTGAACCAGCGCGGCGGTTTCCCTGGCCGCTTCTTTTGGACATTCAAGAATCAATTCATCGTGTACCTGGAGCAGCAGGGCAGCCGGAGATTCGGCGGCGGTAAGTGCTCTGTCCAGTTTTATCATCGCGGTCTTTACGATATCGGCTGCCGATCCCTGAATCGGCGTATTGACCGCGACTCTCTCCGCGGCTGCTTTTTCGGTTTTGTTCCTGGAATTGATGGCCGGAATAAAACGGCGCCTGCCCATAATGGTAACCGCGTAACCGGTTTCTTCGGTTTTTTTGATTAAGCCGTCGATAAAGGCCCGCACTCCGGAGTATGTTTTAAAATAAGTGTCGATAAAAGCTGCTGCCTCGGAGCGGCTGATTCCCAGTTCGTTTGCCAGCCTAAAGGCGCTCATACCGTACATAACCCCAAAGTTGATGGTTTTTGCGATCCGGCGCTGTTCGGATGTGACTTTTTTTTCGTCTATACCAAAAATAAGGGAAGCTGTGCGGGCGTGGACGTCCCTGCCTTCGCGGAACGATTCGATCAGGTTATTGTCTCCGGAAAGATGGGCCAGTACAACAAGTTCGATCTGGCTGTAGTCGGCCGAAACAAGTACTGAGCCCGGCCCGGCGATAAAGGCTTCCCTTATGCGGCGTCCTTCATCATCGCGTATCGGTATGTTCTGCAGATTAGGTTCCCTGCTGGAGAGCCGCCCTGTCGCGGTGCCAGTCTGAACAAAATTTGTGTGCAGCCTGGCCGCTGAGTCCGCCTGTGCCGGCAGCGCGTCGACATAGGTTGACTTGATTTTGGACAGGGTGCGGTGCCGCAGAATCAGCGCCGGCACTTCGTCCTCGCGCGCAAGTTCGCCGAGCGCCTCGGCGTCGGTGGAGAAACCTGTTTTGGTTTTTTTGCCCGGTGTAAGGCGGCGTTCCTCAAACAGCACCTTCTGAAGCTGCTGGGTGGAGGAGAGATTAAATTCGTGGCCCACAATTCTGTAGGTTTCACTCTGAATTTTTTCCAGTTCTTTTCCCAGTTCAACCCCGTATTTTTTTAAAATCCCGGAATCAATTTTTATACCCAGGCCTTCCATTTCCGCAAGGATCGGGAGCAGCGGCATTTCCAGATTTAAAAAAAGATCTGTTGAATTGCTGTTTGCCAGGCAACCGTCCAGGTGGTTCATAAGGCGGAGACAATAATCGGAATCTTCCGCCGAGTATCTGCAGGCTGTCTCCAGCGGCACTGTATCAAACGTACTGCCCTTTGGAACAATGTCATTGTAGGCAAGCGGATGCAGGTTAAAATAAAACTGCGACAGGGAATCCAGGGAATAGTTGTTCCATTCCGGATCGATAATCCAGGCGGCGATCATGGTATCCCAGATACTGCACTTCCAGCGTTCTATGCCCCAGCCCCGTGAAACCTTGTAATCGAACTTGGCGTTATGGGCGGCAACCGTCATATCCGGATCGGAAAAAATCCCGGCCAAAAGTTCGCGTACTGCACCCGGATCAACAAAAGGCGCTGCAGTATCATCGCCTTCCCTGATCCCGCGGTGGGCGCTAAGCGGCACATAAAAAGCTTCTTTTGGTTTAACCGCCAGCGAGACTCCTATTGGTTTGGCGTTCCATGCGTCAAGGGAATCGGTCTCAAAATCCAGGCTAAGCAGATTCTGGCTGCGCGCTTTTGACAAAAGGGATTCCAGTTCTTTTATGTTCAAAATAGTTTTATATTTGCCTTCTCCAATCAGGGCCGCGTCTGCTTTTACGTTCCGCTGATTTGTCTGTGCGCCGGACGCTGCTGTTTGCGCGGCGGAAGTTTTGCTGTCCCCTGAAGCCTGACCGGCACTTACGCTCTCCCCCGGCGCTTCGGCGTTTTGGGCTGCACTCATATCTGCTCCGGCTCCTGTCTCCGATGAAACTGCCGCCGGGTCAAGCTGCTTTGCAATTTGGCGTATTCCTTCCCGCAGCAGCACCTTTGCCCCGGCGCTCCGGTCAGGGGCGGCGATTGATAATTCTTCGATATCTTTTATTTTTAACGGTACAGAACTGTCAAGCTTAATTAGCGATTTTGAAAAATACGCGCTTTCTTTGCCTGCGATAAGTTTTTTGCCGACAGCTCCTTCGATGCCCGCGATGTTTTCGTAAATCCCGTCAAGTGAACCATAGCGGCTCATCAGTTTGACCGCTGTTACTTCGCCTATTCCTTTTACCCCCGGAACATTGTCCGAACTGTCTCCTGTCAGGCTGAGCAGATCCAGTACCCTGTCCGGGGCAACGCCCCATTCGGCCTTTACTTCATCTGCGCCCGCGAATTCGTATTTGGCTGTTCCTTCAATTTTTGCGTTTTTTGTCGGACGCATTTCCCAGATACCGCTGCCCACAAGCTGGAGCAGATCCTTGTCCGAAGAAAAAATGTAACACTGCCGTTTTTCTGTACGGCATTTTTCGGCCAGAGTCGCGATTATGTCATCGGCTTCAAAACCGTCAACAGCCAGTACAGGTATTTTTAACGCCGATAAAAATTCTTCTACCATCGGAACCTGGGCGTGGAGATCTTCAGGGGCCTTTTGCCTGTTGGCCTTGTACCCGTCAAACATTTTATGGCGGAAGGTCGGAACCAGTGAATCAAAAACCGCGGCCATTAATTTTATTTTTTCTGCCGCGTTTTTGGCTTTGCTTGCCGGGGATGCGGCAGCGCCGTCCGGCGTCTTGGCCGCAGGGGCGTCTTCATCAAGCAGACTAACAATATTCCTGGCAAAACCAAAGAGGGCGGAAACATTCTGGTTGGCCCTGTTGCGCAGGGGCATTTTCATAAAGCCAAAATATGAACGATATATAAGCCCGTATGCGTCGATCAGGTAAAGGGGAGGTTTTTGCGTCATGTAGCAAAGTATATCAGCGCCGGGCGTAACAGTAAACGCAGCCTGCCGGACAGGGACCGTAACTGCCTATATCAACGGCCTGGCTGCACAGGCAAAACGGCCGCTGGTTCTTGTCCCTGATGTCAGGACGGATGTCAGGACCAAAGAGTTCAGCTGCGGTATTATTGGTTTCTCCGCGGATTTTTTTTATAAGTTCGCAATCGATACACGCTCCCGGCTCTACGCCGCAGCCTGCAAGATCATCTTCGGCGCAGGATTGTATCCGCATTCCGGCGCTGTCGGCGATTCCGGCAAGTTCGCTCACCAGGTCTTTTATTTCCGGCAGCAGGCGTCTGTTATTGTCAGAATCGCCGGTTCCGCCGCCTGCTCCGCCATTCGCACAATCATTGCCAGGAATGCCGGCGGAATCATTGCCGGGAATACCAACGTTGTAATGTTGAAACATTTTGAACCGGACTTCATTTTCCGGCCGGCCTTCGTTTTTCATCCGGCCTTTATTTTCCAGCGCCGCAATTCTTCGGGATGCGCCGGTGTATTCATCGTAAATACTGATTATCACCCTTTTTGTAATACCTCCAAGCCTGGACGCCAGTTCATAAAAATTCGATTTGTGGAATTTGTAATCGGTTATTGATGTCAAAAAAATGGGATCGTAGCGCCACACCGTGCGCTGCGACCCGTATATTTTGGACAGCGCTGCCATGGATGCGATAACTTCATTTACCGGCGGTACATTGGGTTCAAGGATTTTTGGATAACCTGTCAATGTCGTCATGACATAGAACGGATAATTTTCCAGCGCTTCCCGCGCAGCAAGAACAGGCCCGGGATCTCTTGTCCAAAAAACAAGAAAGCCGGCATCGGCCGGTTTGAGGGAAACTGTTTTTATTTGCGCGGCGTTGTAGGGATTGCTCACTTCCACAAAACCGGCTTCAAGGCGTTCCAGAAACCAGCCGAACCTGAACCTGGGTATGTCGCAGCGGCGGGACACGCTGATGATCATTTGCTTTTGAAAACCTGTTTTTTAAAAACCTGTTTGCGGTAGCGGTAAACCTGTCCGCCAAGGGTCCCGGTATAATACATAGGTTCCCATCCGCGCTTAATCAGTTCCGGTGATTCTGCGTGAACTTTGCCCGAAGGTTTCTGGTCGCCGGGGCAGTCAAGAAGCCAGCCGCCATGTTTACAAACACGGGTCAGTTCGGCAATTTCACTGTCCCAGTCGTCGCCCATAACATGGCCGGACATTACTATGTCAAAAATATCATCAGGATAGGCAAGAACGTCAGCCATGCCGTCAGCGACGCGCATGTTGCTTATACCTTCACTTTTAATTTTATCGCGCAGATATTCACGCAGACTGTCAACAGGTTCGCTCGCGCAGACCCAGGCGGCTTTCTCCGCGGCGGCGAAAGCCAGGCGCCCGGAACCGCTTCCAACGTCAAGAACGGTTTTCCCAGAAAATTCGGCCATTTCGAAAAGCCGTCTTTTTTCCCAGGCTCTGATAAAATCGCAGCTTGTATCCATTAATTTTGGACGCGTATAAATAACAAAATCTTCAACAGACAATAACGTGTAAACTTCAGCATTACGGATTTTTTCCGGGTCAGAGATCACCGGAGTGTTCGCAGCGATTTCCTGAATCAACGGAGCACATTCCGGGCATTTATTTTCAAAATACCATTTGACCGCCGGATTCGCGTTCAGGGCTGCGCCCATATTGCGTTTCCATTCAGCCTTTTCGCTGCGCCAGCCTCCGGAATTAAACATCAAGCGAATCTGAAACCTGTCCATGAGAAGAAAACAATTAAATGTAAAATCATCAGGATTAATCCATCCTAATGGCATAAGTCCTCCGTTTAATGATTAAAAACCCTGGAAATATTCTCCCTTTACCAGCCGTTCCGCCGCATTCGTAATTGTTTTAAGCATTGACTCGCGGTTGAACCTGGTAATCCCGATACGGTCCTTGGGAACCGCACCGACATGGTGGCACCAGTTTTCCATTTCTGTCAGGCATGTTGCCGTACCGTTACCACTGCCTCCTGCTGCCGCGACAAGGTCTATCTGCTTCTTTAATGCTGCGCCTGTTTCCTTGTTAAACGCTTCGCAGCGGCGGAAGCGGTCAAGGAAATACTTCATCCGTTCGCTGGGCTGTCCAAAGTAGACAGGGGTAATAAATATGACACCCTGTGAGCCCCGTATTTTCTCCTGAAGCTGCGGCAGCAGATCGTTTATCACGCATTTCGACTGGCTGCGGCAGGAACCCCAGCCGTTATCGCAAATCCGGCAAGGTTCAAGTTTCGCGGCGCTGATATCGATTATCTCGGCGCTGCCGCCCGCTGCCGCGATACCGTCAAAAGCCGCCCTGCCGCAGGCCGCTGTAAGGCCGCCGGCATTGGGACTTGATGTAATTATAAGGTACATTTTTTGCCTCCCTAACAAGGAATTTATCGTATATTTTTCGAGCAGTAAAATCCAGTACAGCCGAAAATTTGAATAAACATATGTTGAACACACATATTGACAATTTTTGATGGGCCGGATAATCTAAAAAGGCCTTTGGGGGTGTAGCTCAGTTGGCTAGAGCGTTTGAATGGCATTCAAAAGGTCAGGGGTTCAATTCCCCTTACCTCCAAAAATATTATTACAGCAATCTAATTTAACACTTAAATATAATTATCTACAACCAAGAATATTAAACGAGGTAAGGGGAATTGAACCGCAGCGCTGCTGTAAAAAGGCCAAGGCGCCAGCCTTGAGGGCAAAGTCCGGCGCAGGACGCGTTGCGCAGGATGCGTATGGCAGCGCGGAGGCGGCTCGGAGGGAGGCAACAGGAAGTTGCCGACAAGAGGGCCAATTCCCGTTACCTCTATTTAGCCCACCTCATATTATTAAAGGGCTTTCTTTATTATATCCGGATGATTAATTGCGTAATCCAAAACCGCAGCCATTATCCCTGTATAACCTTTCCCAAAACCCTTGTATAAGTCTATTGTTTTTTGATTAAGTCTAATCCCGACCGTTTGCTTCTTATTTAATTTTTTTGCTTCCTGATAAAGATGTGCTAATTGTTTTGAAGTATAGACAGGACTGTCAGGATCGGAAGCGGGAGGCCGCCCGGCGGCTTGTTCTATCCGTTTTATTTGTTCAGCGGTGGGGGTATCACCGGATTTTAATTTACTTGTTATGGTCATAGTATATTTTCTCCCCAGCCTTTGTTGCGGGCCGCGCTGATATAATACGAGTTATTTCTCCCCATTCTGTATACACCACAAAAAAGATACAATGAACAATTCCGATAACAAGCCAGCGTTCTTCTGTATCACTATGATATAAATCTGTAATACAAATCTGTAATACTTGGTTAAACCGTACATTCCAATATACATTTATATCTGGTTTTTTTATATTCTTCGTTAAAATATTCAGTATAACTGAATCCATATTTTTTATAAAACATTATCGCGTCATCGTCTGTTTCCAATATTAACGTTTTGTTTTTTGCCTTAATATAATCCATTAATCTTGTTCCCTGTTTCCTTCCTCTGAACCCGGGATGAATCCCAAAATGCAATACTTCAATATTT
>WQZG01000057.1 GCA_009780855.1 Treponema sp. | reverse complement strand
GGAGCAAAGAATTTACAAGAATATATAATTTATGCAAATAAAATTGCTGAAACATCATCATTACATAAAAAGAATATAAAATTACTTAAAAAAAGCGCAAACAGCGTTTAACAATCAGTAACTGCTCACCGCCCTGTTCGGGCAGTTCGGGTTCTAATATGTTATGCGAAATAAAAAACCAAACAATTGAAAAATTATCATTTAAATAAATTCATTGAAATATCAAAAAAATAAATTATTATTGGTTTTTTGAACCGCATAACAAACGAAACTCATAATAGTACTTTAGTTTAAAATGGTTAAATTTTCCCAATAATATGGAAAAATTCGTCAAATAACGAATTTTTTTTGATCAAAATACTCGTTATTTAACGTAAATTTAATTTTATATAAATTCTATATGGTATTATACGGTATATTCTGAATTTTTATCTCCTGTCCAGATATGTGAAGTTTTGGTTTTTATTCCGTTTTTTTTCAGGAAATTTTTAAATTCGATTAAATTAATAATACCTATTGATAATAAATATAAAAAGATATCTTTTACTTCTTTACTTTGAATATTTTTATAAAAATACTTTTCATCTTTATTAAGTCTATTTATGGATTTTGGATTATTCTTTATTGATAATATTGATAATATACCAGGTACATCATCAATTGAATATTCTATTTGGTTTCCGCAATAATAACCATTGGTATAATATTCTTGACCTCCTATGACTACAATGTTATCAGTAATAGATTAATCAGATACACATACAATATATTTATGCGGAATATATTTGAGCGCATATTGAGTTCCTTCCAATTCTTTAAGAAAAATATCATATGTTAGACTTTTTTCTGAAATGTTTTTAAGACCCATAAATATTTTCCCTTTTTACTAGACTTATAAAAAATTTTTTCCGAATTGTAAAAAAACAGTCAACAGTGAACGAAGCCACTTTGAAACTTCTAACTATTCACTGTTAACTTTTTACTATTAACTTCTAACTTCTCACTGTCAACTGTCCACTTCTCCCTTCTCACTTCTAATTTCTCATTTGTATACCTTACTTCGCAGCTTTTATTGTGTCGTAGTAATCCACAAAGTATTTTAAATATTCCTGGTAATTCATACGGTCAAGTTCCGCAAAGTAATTGTTCATATCCGACAGCGGGCGGGCGCCGGTCACAAACTGGGCAAACTGCGTTGTGGCGTAATCGTTAAGCACAGAACTTAGATCGCTGATGCGCCTTGATTTATCCTGATCCCAATAAACGGTAAGCGGGAACTGGGTTGTCAGATACGGGGCCAGATTTTCCCATACGGATTTTCTTACAAAGTCATTCGCCAATGTTACATCAAAACTTTCAGCGGGCGGATTTAATCCGTAAATCTTCATACCGTCGAGGTCCAGGTTGGCCAGGTATCCCGGTACTGAGTTTGTCGGCCTGATCCTGCTCATTGCAAAACTATTGACATTTTCATAGGCGTTGGGCGGATCCCAATAATGCTGAATTGTGTTCCTGTCTATGTACCAGCCTTTCTGCATTCCGTAATTCATGGCGGGGTCGTTGTCCGGGTATCCGCTGTTCGCGTATACGGCGTTTATCGGATCATAGGCAAAATCGAAAATGCGGCATACGACTTCGGGATACTTGCATTTTGATGTAATGATAACCTGGTTGGGTGTGCCGTAATCCGGGCCCATCCAGAAAACTTCGCTGTTGAATTCGCTGGTAAGAGGTTTATTTGAAACATAATCAAACTTGTAGGGCTGGTCCGTTATAACGTCGGCCGGCTGCGGAAGCACACCTACCTTCCCCTGCATGGAAATGGCGTTTCTTGCATTGGCGTTCCATGTAAAGAAGTCTTTGGAAATAAGGCCTTCGTCATACTCGGCTTTGATAAGTTCAACGAATTTGGGATAAATGTTTTTGTCGCCGTAAAGGAATGTAGCTGTGCCGTTGCGCACACCTACATTGACCAAAAGATTATCATTGGTCCAATGGAAGCCAAGCGCCGACCAGATCATGCTGAAGTTATTCTGCGCGCTGAATACTCCGCCGTCCGGCAGGATATCTGCGCCCAGTGTTTTAAATTTGCGAAGAACATTCATATACTCATCAAGGGTCTGCGGAATTTTAAGGCCAAGCTGATCCAGCCATTTCTGGTTAAAGAAAGATCTCCTGTAACCGCCGGTAACCGGACCGTGCATCCAGTCCTTTGATCTGAACTGCGGGAAACCGTAAATGTTACCGTCGGAGGCGACTGACGAACCTTTAAGACCAGGCTGTTCCTGGAACAGTTTATACAGGTTGGGCATTAATGCGGCATTAATATATTGTGAAATCGGCATTATCAGCTTTTCGCTTACACCGTAAACCACAATATCATCGGTGGTGATATTGTTGGGAGCAACGTTGGCGCCCCAAAAAATATCGGGCAAATCGCCGGAGGCGAACATAAGGTTTTTTACCTCCCCGCCCGGCGCACGCGGCGTTACTTTGAGATCAACGTTAAAAGCGTTTTTAACAAAGGTGAACCACCAGATTTGCGAAGGATCATTGTGCAGGGCAAATGTCTGGTCCGACAGCCATGATACAGTCAATGAAACATTAGTGCCCTGTTTGACAATCGGGAAATAACCGTTAAGGTTAATGTAATCCGGATCCCGCCTGACGAAGATACGCCTGGGGCTGCCGCGGTACCCGTTGACGTTCCGGAATTCCCGCTCTGTCCGCTGGCAAAAGCAACAGATATTGATACAAAAAATACCAATAACAACAATGATAGTTTTCTCACACCTTACTCCTTATTTAAAAAAATATTCATTTATTATATACTATTCCCGTAATCTTTCTGCTGTCAATTAAATTCGGCATGGCAAAGGGGTATACGAATGTACAGATGGGGTAAAGAAGAAGCTGAAGCCGCCGCGCGGGTCATAATGGCAGGTTCCATGTTCCGGATTAAAAGCAAATACAACGAGGTATTTGGATTTGAGACTGAATTCAAAAAAAAGATAGGCGCCGCCCATTGCATCGCAATGAACAGCGGAACAGGCGCGATTACCGCGGCTCTTGCCGCCCTTGGCGTTGAACCCGGCTGCGAAGTGATAATACCCGCATATACTTTTATCGCCACTGCCTCCGCGGTTCTGTCCGTCGGCGCAATACCGGTCATCTGCGAAGTTGACTCCTCTCTTACAATGGACCCCGATGACGTTGAAAAAAAGATTTCAAAATATACAAAAGCAATAATACCTGTGGACATCGCAGGTTTTCCCTGCGACATGGACCGCCTTATGGCCCTGTCAAAAAAATACGGTCTTGCTGTTGTCGAAGACGCCTGCCAGGCGGACGGCGGAAGCTACAAAGGCAGGCGCCTTGGCTCAATCGGCGATATCGGCGCTTTTAGTTTTAACCAGGCAAAAATAATCTCGGCCGGCGAAGGCGGCGCCCTTGTTACCAATAACCTTAAACTTTTTGAACGCGCCGTAATCTTCCATGATGTCGGCGCTCCATTCTGGCCCTACGAGCAGCCCATCAGCGCCGCGCCTTTTAACGGAAGGAATTACCGTGTCACCGAAGTAACAGGCGCAATCCTGCGCGAGCAGCTAAAACGGCTGGACGGAATACTGGCAGACCTGCGCCGCGTAAAAAAAACCATCATGGACGCAGTAAAAGATGTTGTAAATTTCGCGCCTTCCAATGACATAGAAGGCGACTGCGGAGTACAGCTTCCGTTCCAGTTCTCCGCGATTGAACAGGCAATAAAATTCGAAAAACAAATCGGCGCCGAACGCCCAATCAACACGGGCCGCCATGTCTACAGCAACTGGAGCAGCATACTGGAAAAACGCGGCGGCCACAGCGAAGGCGCGAACCCGTACACTTACCCGGCAAACAGGGGCCTGAACATGGACTTCAACAAAAATTCCTGTCCCAAATCCCTTGACTACCTGAGCCGCACAGTCTACTTAAAAATAAACCCCGACTGGACCGACGCCGAAATCGAAGAAAAAATTAAGTTGGTGAGGAGTAGTAAGTAGGGAGTGGTTAGTAGTTAGTAGTTGGAACTAAACTTTTCGTAGTACCACTTCACCACTTACTACTTCACCACTTACTACTTCACTGCATCATAATAATCAACAAAGTACTTCAGATACTCCTGGTAATTGAGCCTGTCCAGCTCGGCAAAATAATTGTTTAATTCCGATAACGGGCGGGCGCCGGTTACGAATTGCGCGAACTGAATTATGGCGTAATCATTGATGACGCCTGCCAAGTCGGTCAGCCGTTTGGATGTGGCGCCGTCCCAGTAGACTACAAACGGGAACTCGGTAACCGCGTAGACAGAGAGGTTTTCATAAGTACTCTTGCGGGAGAAACTGTTCGCGTCGTTTATGTCCCAGTCTTCTTTGGGGGGATTGAGTCCGTAAATTCTCATGCCGATTGCGTTGTTGTCCTTGAGCAGACCAATCTGATTATTTGTCGGCCGGATTCTGCTCATGGTCCAGTAATTGGGTGAGTTTTCGTAAAATGCCGGGTTGTCCATGTCGTGGGTTATCTGGTTATTCTCTATGTGCCAGCCTTTCTGCATTCCGTAATTCATTGCCGGATTGTTATCGGGATAACCGCTCATCGCCAGTACACAGTTAACTTCATCAAAATGGAAATCGGCCATTCGGCATACAACTTCGGGGTATTTGCACTTTGAAGTTATTACCATTAAGTTGGGCTGAACGTAATTGTTGGGCGATACCCAAAATATCTGGCTGTTGAGTTCACTGGTCAAAGGCTTTGCCGAGACATAGTCAAAGCGGTACTGCGGCGCGGTGAGGGTCATCATGGGAGTCGGAAGCACGCCGCCTTTTCCCTGCATGGTTATGGCTGTTCTGGCGTTGTTATCCATGGTAAAGAAGTCTCTTGTTATAAGGCCTTCATCATACATGGTTTTATAGGTTTGCAGGAATTTTGCGTAAATATCCCTGTCTCCGTAAATAAATGTGGCTTTGCCGTTGCGGGTTCCGACGCCGGTAAAATCAATACCGGTCACACTGTTCCAGGTAGCCCAGTGGAAACCAAGCGCCGAACAAATCAGCGGGAAGCTGTTGGTCGCCTGAAATATACCGGCGTCAGGCAATACATCACTGCCTATAGTCTTGAATTGACGCAGTACGTTCAGGTATTCATCAAGTGTCCCGGGCACTTTAAGCCCAAGCTGGTCAAGCCATTTCTGGTTGTAGAATAGTCTCGCCAGTCCGCCGGTAATCGGGCCGTGCAGCCAGTCTTTTCCGCGGAAATTACTGAAGCCGTAGATTTTCCCGTCAGAAGCAACCGAAGGGCTCATGAGTTCCGGATCATCGCTGTAAACTTTTGAAAGAAGCGGCATCAGGGTTGGGTTAATAAAATCAGAAATCGGCATTATCTGTTTTTCGCCGATACCGTAATTTACAATATCGTCGGGGGTAAGGCCGTCCATCCAGATATCCGGCAGATCACCGGAAGCGAACATGATGTTTTTAATCTCGTTGCCGGGCGCGCGCGCCGTAACTTTAAGGTCGATATTCATCGCGTTCCTGACAAACGTAAACCACCATATCTGAGCGGGATCATTTAATTTGTTGAAAGCCTGATCCGGCAGCCACGAAACTGTAAGCGAAATATTGGTCCCCTGTTTTACAACAGGGAAATAACCGTCCAGGTTAATGTAAGACGGTATCCCGCCCGGGCCAGACGCCGCGGCCGCAGGACCGCTCTGCACGCCGGAAGCAAACAGGACTGCCGGTATAATCAGCAGCGCGAAAAGCAAAACTTTTGTTCTTTTCATCAAAATCTCCTTTATTATAAATTAAGCTAGTAATATATTATAAATGAAACGTTTCAAATGTCAAATTCAAAATGAAAAAATCTGTTTGAAACGGCAAGTTCAGCGTGGGCGCGGCATGCCGGTCCGGTACAATCTGTGTCACGCAAGTTGTGTCATTGACGGCAAATTATTTCAACCATACAATGATAACAAGTAAAGAATATTACTTTTATTTCCAGGAGGAAAATATGTTCAGATGGGGCCAGGAAGAAGCGGACGCAGCTTCACGTGTTATTTTATCAGGTTCTCTTTTTCGTATTAAAAGCAAATTTAACGAAGTAACAAATTTTGAAAAAGAACTAAAGGCCAAAATCGGCGTGGAACACTGCGTTTGTGTAAACAGCGGCACAGGGGCAATTACAGCCGGGCTTGCGGCTCTGGGAGTCGGTCCGGGCGACGAAGTTATTATGCCCGGTTATACGTTTATCGCGACAGCCGGAGCTGTTCTGGCGCTCGGCGCAATTCCGGTTATCTGCGAAATCGACGAAACACTGACCATGGATCCCATTGACGTAGAAAAGAAAGTATCCAAACACACCAAGGCAATTATTCCGGTTGATATACAGGGTTTTCCCTGCGATATGGATCGTCTGACGGCGCTGTCAAAAAAATACAAGTTTGCGATCCTGGAAGACGCCTGCCAGGCGGACGGCGGCAGTTACAAAGGAAAACGCCTGGGCTCCTTTGGAGAAATCGGAACATTCAGCTTTAACTGGTATAAAATAATTTCCGCGGGCGAAGGCGGCGCCATGGTAACCAACGACATAAACCTGTACCAGCGCGCGATAATTTTTCATGACATCGGTTCCAACTTCTGGCCCTATGAAGAAAAAATAACAGAGCCGTCATTCAACGGCCGCAACTTCAGGGTAAGCGAAGTGACCGGCGCGATCCTGCGCGAGCAGTTAAAACGCCTTGACGGAATTCTGGCGGATTTGCGCCGCGTTAAAAAAACGATCATGGACGCTATCAGCGGTTTCGCCAGGTTCGCGCCGTCCAACGATATCAACGGTGATTGCGGGGTAATGATGGCGCTGCGGTTCGGTACTGTGGAAGAGGCGATCAAGGCAGAAGAAGTCATTGGCACAAACCGCCCAATCAACACCGGCAAACACGTTTACTGCAACTGGCCCAATGTTATGGAAAAACGCGGCGCGCACTGCGAGTCAGCCAATCCCTATAAATACGAAGCAAACAAGGGGCTGAACATGGACTTTGGTCCCAAGTCATTGCCGAATACTTTGGACATTCTGGCCCGCACTGTGTATATGCCGATGAACCCGGATTGGGACAGCGCAAAGATTGACGAGAAAATAAAACTTATAAAGTCCGCTTATAATAAATAGAATAACCGGAGTATAAAATGGCATTATCAGGAAATGCATTGTCAAAAAATGTATTATCGGCCGGAGTTTCACGCGAAATAATTACGCCAAAGGTCGGGAGCTATTTGTTCGGCTACCACGATCATCTGGTAAGCCATTCGGTAAATGATCAGCTCACGGTAACAGCGCTGGCCCTGGAATCCGGCAATGTAAAAACAGTTCTGCTCAGCGCAACAGTCTGCCTTATTGATACCGACCTGGCAGATAAAATACGCGCCAGGATTGGAAAGGCGCTTGGTATCCCCGCTCAAAATATAATACTGAGTGCGACACATACCCATACCGGACCGCGCACCGACGGCTTTTCCAAATGGGGTACAATCGACACCGAATACTGCGATAATATTTTTATACCCAAATGCGTAAGGGCCGCGCGGACCGCAATGGAAAACCGGCTTGCTGCTATCGCCGGCGTCGGTACAACCGAATCTATGGTCGGTATCAACAGACGGCAGCTGCTCCCGGACGGCTGCGTAATTCTGGGGCAAAACCCAAATGAAGTTTACGATTCAACAATGACTGTGATTGCCTTTAACGGTACAGACAAAAAACCGCTCGCTAACCTTGTCCACATCGGCGCGCATTGCACAGCCGCCGGCATCTGCGGCGAAATTTCGCGTGACTGGGCCGGCGCAATGACCGACAGACTGGAGGCGGAGACAGGCGCAGTCTCGATGTTCTTCAACGGGACCGCAGCCGATATCGCGCCGCGTATTCCGAACGGCAGGTCGTCGGGGAAAAGCATTCAGTACGCTATGGAACTGGGCGGGCTTGCGGGTATTGACGCGGTCAGGGCATATAAATCTATTAAAACATTCCGCGAAGAATCAGTATCTCTGGCAAGCGGTAATATCGAACTTGCCTTCCTGCCGCCGATACCGCAGGATTCAATTCCAGCACGGATTGAAGCAACAAAAAACAGTACATGGAAAGGCTGGAATTTCGAAAAATATTCACTGGAACAATTAAATGCCCTGTACAAAACAGGAGACCCCGGGCCGCAGTCCCTGCAATATACGCAGACAATTGTCCGGATCGGCGATACGGTAATAATACCGTACCCCTTCGAAACTTGCACAGAGATCGGTCTGCGTCTGCGGAGTTACAGCCAGTTTGCGCATACGCTTTTGTTCAGCTGCACCAACGGCAGCAATTCTTATTTGCCGGCCCAGAGCCAGCTCTGCCGCGGCGGCTACGAAGTAGAATCGTTCAGGTGGTTCAGGCCGCGGCAATTGCCGGACAATACAGATACGCTGCTCATTGAACAGAATCTAAAACTGCTGGAAAAATTGCGGGATTCTTAGTGCCGGAATCCCGCTCTCTTCTATTTAATTCGAAGCCTTTACATTCTCGTAGTAATCCACGAAATATTTTAAATATTCCTGGTAACCCATTTTGTCCAAATCGGCGAAATAATTATTCATATCCGAAAGAGGACGGGCGCCTGTTACAAACTGCGCGAATTGTGTTGAAGCGTAATCGTTGAGAACAGATCCCAAATCACTAAGCCGTTTTGATGTTTGCTGATCCCAGTATACAGTAAACGGGAACTCGGTCACCGAGTATATCGATACGTTTTCATAAGTGGTCTTTCTGGAGAAACTGTCGGCGTTGGTTATATCCCAGTCTTCCTTGGGAGGATTAAGCCCATAAGCCTTCTTTGCGGTCGCCGCATTGTTGCCGACCATACCGGGCATATTGTTAAGCGGCCGTATTCTGGTCATGGCAAAATAATTTTCAGATTCGTACTGCGCGGGATCAAAATGCATATCCACAAAATTATCATTGATGCCGATGCTCCAGCCCGGAATCATTCCGTAATTAAGATCCGGTTTTATATCGGGAAACCCAAACTGGACTGTGAGGCCTGTATCAACATTGTAATCGTAATCAAGCATCCTGCAGGCAGCTTCCGGGTATTTGCACTTTGAAGTAAGTACAATTACATTGGGCGCCGCATAATTGCTCGGCGCAACCCAGAATTGCTTGCTGTTCAGTTCGCTGGTCAGCGGTTTTACAGAAACGTAATCAAAGTACTGGGCAGCCGAAGTCATGGTTACAGGCGGCGCGGGAATTACTCCGCCCTTGCCGGCCATTGTAATTGCTACCCTGGCGCTGTTTGTCATTGTAAAGAAATCCCGGGTGATAAGGCCTTCATCATACATTGTCTTCATGGTCTGTACGAATTTGGGATATATCTCTTTGTCGCCGTAAACAAATGTTGCCTTGCCATTCCGTGTTCCTACAGCGGTAATTCCATTATAACCTGTCCAATGGAAACCCAGCGCGGAATAAAGTTCGCAAAAATTATTTTGGGCGGTAAAAATACCTGCGTCCGGCAGAACGTCACTTCCAAGTGTCTTGAATTTACGCAGGACGTTAAGATAATCGTCGAGGGTCTCCGGAACTTTTAACCCAAGCTGGTCAAGCCACTTCTGATTAAAAAAGGCTCTTGCCAGTCCGCCGGTAATCGGTCCGTGCAGCCAGTCCTTTGCCCTAAAGTTGCTGAAGCCGTACATATTTCCGTCGGGCGCGACAGAAGGACTCTTGAGGTCCGGATCGTCGCTGTAAACTTTTGAAAGATTGGGCATAAGAGTTGGATTGATATATGAAGTAACCGGAATTATCAATTTTTCACCGATACCAAAATTAACGACATCATCAGGTGTAATACCTGCCATCCAGATATCCGGCAAATCGCCCGACGCGAACATCAGGTTCTTAGCCTCAGCGCCGTCAGCGCGCGGTGTTACTTTGAGGTCGATATTCATCGCCTTTTTAACAAAAGTAAAATACCACAGATCGTCCGGGTTGCTGGTTTTGGCAAAAGTCTGATCCGGCAGCCACGACACAGTCATCGAAACATTTGTCCCCTGCTTAACCACAGGGAAATACCCGTCAAGGTTTATATACGAAGGAATCCCGCCCTGCGCCGCGGCAGCAGGCGCATTCGTTGTTCCCGCGCCGCCCTGTGCCCCGCCCGCGAAAACCACTGCCGTAGTAATCAGCAGCACCGTCAAAACCAAAGTAATTTTTTTCATATCAATCTCCCTTTTATACTTCTGAAATCTTCTCTATTTACTATCAACTATTAACTACTAACTACTAACTGTTCACTTCTCACTTCTCACTTCTCACTTCTCACTTCTCACTTCTCATTTGTATCAAACAATTTACTGTTCTGCGCGTGAGCCTCCCCCATCACCTTCATCTGCAAAAGAACCTGCTCGGCTTTTACGGGGAATTCACTGCCGTTTACGATGCTGTCATAAAGCGCCCTGTAATAGCTTACAGCTTTATCCGGAGTATCTTTGTTTTCATTCCAGTTTTCTTCATAAAAATTTAATTTCTCGCGGCAATACAGCGGCTCGCAGTTTTCGTTCCGCAGCGGGCGGAGATCAAGTTTGAGCGGAGTTGCCTCTGACGGAATAAAATATTTCCAGGTCAGGGATGAATCGTTTCCCTTCATTGTACCGTTGGTTCCGTGGATGGTAAAAAGCTGGGACGGATAGGCGTTGCCTGCCGACATTTCCAGCTCGGTCAGCGGAGCACCGGGCGATGTCATTATCAGCTTAACGTAATCTTCGCCGTTTCCGGCGTAATTGGCATGGTCCATGTGAGCGAAAACTTTAACATCGGCCGGGAATCCCATCAGTATTAATGCAATGTCAACATAATGCGGCCCGTTATTGAGCAGCACACCGGCTGTGTTGGCATGAACGGTCTGCCAGTCCCAGCGGCGGGCCAGTGAGGCAAATTCAATCCTGATTGCGATTATACGGCCAAGAACGCCTGAATCAATAATTTCCCTCATCTTTTTAAATCCGGCAGAAAAACGGTACTGTTGAAAAGCATAATATTTTTTACCGGCCTGTTTTGCTGTATCAAGCACAGTCTGAAATTCCGCGGCGTCTTTGGATACAGGTTTTTCGCTTAAAACATTAAATCCGCGCTTGAGTAATTCTTTGCTTATCCGCGCGTGGTCCTGGCTAAAAGAAGCGTTTATTACAAGATCAACATCATCCCTGTGATCATATAAACCGGTATAATCAGAAAAAACCGGTTTGTTCATTTCTTTTTTGATCATGGCCTGTCTCTCGGTATCCGCGTCAACATAACAAAAAATTTCAAACAAGTCCGGCAATTGCTTTAAAGTCTTGGTATGAATGTCCCGTCCGCTCCTGCCGTACCCGATAATGGCAACCCGAATTTTTTCCATAATCACTCCCTTTTAAAACTAAAATCCTTTTAATTCCTCATTCCTCATTGATTATTTTTCATTTATCCTTTTACCGATCCTATCATAACTCCCTTTACAAAGTATTTCTGAATAAACGGATACGCGATTAAAAGCGGCGCGCTGGAAATAAATATCAGCGAGTACTTCATGACCTGGGCCATCTGCGATCTTGCCATCGCGGCGTTAATCAGATCATCGTCGCCCAGTTCAATGGCCGCCTGGAGGGCCTGTTCATTCATAATCAAAATACTGCGCAGTACAAGCTGCAGGGGATACAGATTGTGATCGGAAATATAAATCATGGCGTTAAAGTATGAGTTCCAGTGGTTAACGCCGTAATAAAGCGACATTACCGCGATAATGGGAGCGGCAAGGGGAAGGGCAATGCTGAAGAACATCTGTATGTGGCCGGCGCCGTCAATTTCAGCGGCCTCATACATTTCGTCAGGTATGGTGGTCTGGAAAAACTGCCTTGTAACAATCAGGTTATAACAGGTTACCCCCACTCCCACGATCATTACCCACGGCGTGTTAATAAGGCCCAGACTTTTTATGAACATATATGTCGGTATCAGCCCGCCGCTGAAGTACATCGTAATAAAGAAAAACCACGTAAAAATTCTTCTGAAGGGCAGATACTTTTTGCTCATTACATAGGCGGCCGGAATTGTCAGTATAAGGTTATACAGGGTCCCGAACAGCGTATAAAAAATTGTATTCCTGTATCCGATCCAGATATTGTTGTTGCTGATGACGTTCTTGTAGGCCATCGTGGAAAAACCTACCGGCCACAATGTTACCTTGCCCAGCGCGATCGCGGGCGCCTCGGAGAACGACGCGATAATCGTATAGTAGAGGGGATAGGTAATTATCAAAGTTAAAAAAATTATTATAAGCAGGTTAATAACAGTAAATATTTTATCTACCTTGGCTTGCTGCATTTTTATGCTTCCTTCTTAAGTATGCTTCTTTTACCACAGACTTGTCTCAGAAACACGTTTGGCAATCTGGTTAACGATTATGATACAAATAATATTTACTATATTGTCAAACAATCCGATGGCTGTCGAATAGCTGAACTGTCCGCTCCCCAGCCCTACGTTGTAAACATAGGTTGAAATAACACGCGAGGCGGGCAGGTTAAGGGCGTTCTGCATCAGCAGGATCTTGTCCCTGCCTACGCTCAATATGTTGCCGGTCCTTAAAATAAAAAGAATAGTCGCTACCGGAATAATACCGGGCAGGTTAATATGCCGCAGAATCTGAAGCCTGGAAGCTCCGTCTATTTTGGCGGCTTCCACAAGCTCCGGTGATATTGAAGAAAGGGCCGCCAGATAAATAATCGTTCCCCATCCCAGGCTGCTCCACAAACCGCTGAATACATAAACGCTGGCAAAGTACCTGGGCGTCGTCATAAACGGAATCCGGTTCCCGCCAAGAGCGGCGACGATGTTATTGACAACTCCGTTGGACGTATCCAGTATCAGCAGAACAAGCGAGGCAACGACAACCGTTGAAACAAAGTGGGGCGCGTAAGTGATCATCTGAACAGTCTTCTTTAAAAAACGGTTATCGATTTCGTTGATCATCAGCGCGAATATGGGTTCAATGGGAAACAGGGCCAAAGAATAAAGACTAATAACCAGAGTATTGCGTACAATCGCCCAAAAATCAGGATAAGTCAGGAACCGAACAAAATTTTCCATACCTGTCCACGGACTGCCCCAGATACCAAGAGACGCCCGGAAGTTTTTAAAGGCAATCTGGATACCGTAAAACGGAATATAATGGAACATTGTAACCGTAACGACTGCCGGAAGCAATAAAATAAAAAGCTGCCAGTGTTTTCTAAGCGACTTTTTTAATTCCCTGCGTCTAAAGGCAAAATCAATACGGGGTTTTTGTGTTGTAGAATTAATAATTTCCCCCTGGTACAGGAATTTTTTGCATTGGAAAAATTTTAGATCATAACAAAGTAAAAGTCAACCTAAATTATGAATTTTTAATATTAAAATTATTTATTAAAATTATTTATAACTTCACGTTCAAAATTCCGCGCGAACACAAACTGTCCTTCCGCAGAACTCACATTCTCGCGGGGCGGACAAAAAATTGGAGAGATTAAGGTTATCGGCGTGTAAGGTTTCCTGTCACGGATAATTTTGACAAATCCAAGTATGGCCGGCAGGAATGTTCTGTGTGTCAAATCACCCAAATAAAGATTTATACCAAGTTTAAGTGTTATAAAATCGGCCGGCAAATCCCGTATAACAAAAGCCATCATCGGCTCAATTTTGCACTGTCCGACGAACCCAAGATTGGTCAGGTGAAGATTGTTATTGCGGGCGGCTATTGCCGGCCAAATATCTGAAGGCGAATCTGCTGCCGCGGCCTGGCTAATCGAGCTGCCGTAGTGAACCCATCTTTTTTGGGTGACAGGAGTTTTTTTGATTATCGCGCCGCTGTCTGTCAGAATCGAGTGAAAATGAACCTGGTATCTGTGATCAAGCCATACGCAGTATTTTTTTTCGCCGCCGGCATTCCTGCGGATCTCCGCCTGCTGTGTACCAGGTTCCATCGTAATTTTTTCGTGCAGTTTGTCATCGATAAAAATATCCAGTTTGACTTCGTGATCATGACTGCCAAATTTTAGAACTACAGTTTTAGAATCCGTAGTAAAACAAAGCCGTACACCGGAACAGAGCCTGCCGGTATCATCTTTAAGTACAGGAAACAACAGCTGGTGTCTAAAATCAATCCGCCAGGGAGTCACTTCACCTCCGGTGTCACCGGAGGTGTCGCCGGAGTCTTGTTCAGCGCTTACCGCGCCTTCAAAAGAAAAAACATTGTCCCGGTAAAAAAATTCTTTTGTCATTCTTAATTGGAGATTTTTACCTTGTCGTAATAATCCGAGTAATACTTTATATACTCCTGATAACCCATTTTGTCCAGTTCAGCAAAATAGTTATTCATATCTGAAAGCGGGCGGCCGCCGGTAACAAACTGCGCGAACTGTGTTTCCGCGTAATCATTAAGGACCGAACTCAGATCTGTCAGACGCTGAGCTGTTTCCGGATCCCAGTATACGATGAACGGGAATTCGGTTACCGCGTATTTGGAAATGTTTTCGTAGGTGCTCTGCCTTGCAAAGCTGTCGGCATTGGTCGGATCAAATGCTTCTTTGGGGGGATTCATTCCGTACATCTGCATGGCGGTCTCCGCGGCGTTATTGGTAATGCCTATCATGCCGTGCAGCGGCCTTACCCTGCTGTTGACAAAATAATATTCCGACGGATAAAGGGCAGTGTTGTCAATATTCATGTCCATCAGATTGCCCTTGATTGTCCAGCCGGGTATCATTCCGTAGTTCATTGCAGGCTGTGTATCCGGATAACCAAAATAGGCGATAATGGTGTTTTCCGGCGTATAGTTAAAATCAAACAGCCGCATGGCTGCTTCAGGATATTTGCAATTTGATGTTACGGAAACAAAATTCGCGTTTACGTAATTGGCCGGCGATACCCAGAAAAGGGTCTTGTTCAGCTCGCTGGTCAGAGGCTTGGCCGATACATAGTCAAAGTAATATTGGGGATCAACATACGTTATGGGCGGACCGACAAGGGTTCCGGCTTTGCCTGTCATGGTAAAAGCGTTTCTCGCGTTATTGGTCATTGTAAAATAGTCTTTAAAAATCAGGCCTTCATCATACATGGTTTTATAGGTCTCGACAAATTTGGGATATATATCCCTGTCGCCGAAAACAAAAGTTACTTTGCCGTTGCGGGTGCCAACACCTGTTATGTTGTTGCCGCCTGTCCAATGGAAACCAAGAGCGGTATAAACGAGCATAAAGTTATTGGCGGCTGTGAATATACTGCTTTCAGGAACTACGTCGCTGCCAAGAGTTTTAAACGCGCGAAGTACATCAAGGTACTGGTCAAGGGTCTCCGGCACTTTTATTCCCAGTTTATCCAGCCACTTCTGATTAAAGAATGCTCTTGCCAGACCGCCTGTAATGGGACCGTGCAGCCATTCCTTGCCCCTGATATTTGCGAAGCTGTAAATCTTCCCGTCCGATGCTGTAGACGGGCCTTTGAGCTCAGGGTTATCACTGTAAACTTTATACAGGTTCGGCATCAATGTGGGATTAAGGTAATCAGATATCGGAACCAGCTGTTTCTCGGAAACACCGTATGTAACAATATCGTTGGGAGAAAGGCTGCCAAGCCAGATATCGGGAAGATCCCCGGAAGCAAACATCAGGTTTTTAACTTCATTTCCCGGGGCTCTTGTTGATACATCAAGGTTAATGTTCATTGCCCTTTTAACAAAAGTAAAGTACCAAATGTCGGCCGGATTGCTTGTTCTTGCCCATGTTTCATCCGGCTGCCACGATACAGTCATCGTTACATTGGTTCCCTGCTTAACAATCGGAAAGTAGCCGTCAAGGTTAATGTAGGACGGAATTGCACCTGCTGCATTTGTCCCGGCGGCTGTACCCTGGGCGCCGCTTTGTGCTCCGCCGGCGAACAATGCCGCTGACATTCCAAAAAACACTGCCAGGAATATTACGATCTTCTTCATGAAAAACTCCTTTTATATGATTTTGCCGGTAAAATTTAGTATGCCGGTATTTTAGAAATTTCTTTAACAACTTCTAATTGTACTACTAACGCTATGAACTTACAATTCTTGTTTATGTTCCGTAATAATTTTTTTTTCATAAGTTTTAACAAAAATAATTATTTTCACAAAGTACGCACAGTCAAATTGGCATATTCGCCGATTGTGGGCGACATTTGCCTAAAGCCCATATGTCCTCCTGTTAGAAGGGGGCCGTAGGTTTCTCCGTCATCGTAAAATACAAAGCTGGGAATACGATCGACATAAAAGGCGATTAGTGGACCGTTTTTAAAAATGCTTAGCCTGAATGGTGGTTTACAGTATTTAAGTTCCGGTATGGGATCACCTCCCTGGGCAGCCATGTGGAAGCCTTTGCTTTTGCGCAGGTTACAGGTTCTTAATTTTTCACCGGCGTTGTGGATTGACAGCAAACGGTAGTAGGAAACATGGAAGGTATTGATGTCACTATTGTTATATTGGTTATACTTTCCTGACCGCGGAGCCGCGTCAAACACGCTGCCGCCATTGCAGTTTTTGGCGGAAAAAAACATCATGCAAAGCCCTGTTTGCGATAGTGGGGTAAAGTCCCATTCGATCAAAACATCCGACGGTAATTCCCTATCGCACCAGTAGACATAATTGGCGGCTTGGCCCAGAGCCGGATCAAGTACTGACGAAAGCCGCATACGGCCATCGGGGAAATCCACTTTTGCCGTACCTTCAAGCCTGAAACCTACGACATCTGCTGCAGACGCTAGCGCATTTTGGTAAACCGGCGTCTTAAAAGGAGCCATAATATTTTCGTAACTAAAATTTGGCATAATTATTTTATGTCCATAAATTAAGTTTTCTTTTATTACCCTTATACCCTTGTGGTCGAAAGCCCGCGCGGAAACTTCGCCCAGCAAACTGCGATATGCATTAACAAATCCCTGGTCATTTGTTCGCGCAGCTTCAGTATGTCCGGCCTATCGTATAGATTATCAATCTCCAGCGGATCATTTGCAAGATCGTAAAGTTCGCCTATTGTATCGTCAAGTCTCTGCAGCGCGTCCGGTGTTTTACCGGGCATATTAAGTATAAGCTTATATCCGCCGGAACGCCACATGTATTTGGGGCCGTACTGTTCTTCGTGGTAACCGGAGCCGTGGAACTCCGAGAACTGTCCCTTGCGGCGGCAGGGTCTTAACAAACTGGATCCGCACAGCCAGGAGGGAGCTTCGCTGTCAGCGAGATCGAGCAGGGTCGGCAGTATGTCAACAAGCTCCGCCGGACGCGGGTCAACAGTTCCGCGCAAACCAGGCGGGACTGCCGCGCCTGATAAAATCATGGGTACGCGGACGCTTGGTTCGTAGAGGCTGTATTTGCTGAAGCGGTAGCGCTCGCCCATGGAATCGCCGTGATCGCTGGTAAAAATAACGGCCGTATTTTCAAGTTCGCCGGTTTCCCTTAGCGCGCCGATCACTTTACCGAACAGATAATCCGCCCACGAACACATCGCGTAATAACGCAGTGTTGTCCGGTGTTTGGTTATTGGATCAAGCTCCTTCCATGCGGCGCGGAAACGCCAGGGAGTTGTATGCTCGTACAGTTCCCAGTCCGGCGGCGGCAGCGGGGTATCCGGAATTTCGTCAATATTGTACAGGTCTTCGAATTCTTTGGGGCAGTTAAAAACCGGATGCGGAGGATCTATCGAGAGATATGCAAAGAACGGTTTATCAGCTGAATTTTCGTTATCAGCAGTTTTACTGCCCGCGGCTGCAGCGTTATCAGCGGCTTTGCGGCTGCGGATAAAATCAATCGCGCATTCGGCAAGCCAGGAAGCCGGATGTTTATCTGCCGGAACCTTGCTGGTCTGCCCTACGTAACCGGCCACATCCTCCCCTCCCCGCTGTGTTACAATTTTTTCTTCTGCCAGAAGTTTGGCGTATTCCGGCCTTTCTTCTCCAAACATTTTGGTATCCGGAGTCTGGTTTTTGGAACGGCCCATAACTTCATGCACATAATCAAATCCGCGTTTGGAAGCGACAGTCCCGGCGATCTCATGCGGGATATCATACTGACCGATATACCAGTGGGTTTTGCCGAAGCAGGCCGTAACATAACCGGCATCCTTAAGGTATTGGGCAAAGGGCTTTACCGGCAGCGACTGGTCCGTAGGCCACATCTGCATATTGTGGCGTACCCCGATCTGCGAAGGGTAAACGCCGGTCATCATCGAATAACGGCTTGGCACGCACATGGGACAGTTGCATACCGCCTCCGAAAACAAAATTCCTTCGCGCGCCAAATGATCAAGGTTTGGCGTTTTTACCAGCGGGTTTCGAAGTCCAAGAGCGTCAAACCGCTGCTGATCGGTCATAAGGAACAGAATATTTTTCTTTTTCATTTTACTGCCTTACCTTCTTACCACTTTACCTGCCATGTGTCGATCATGTAAAGATTATGTTTCCCGCCAAAGTCCGATGTATACAGAACATAACGTCCGTCCCAGTCGAACGTCGGGTGGCAATGGGTGCTCTGTCCGTACCAGGAAGTGCCGTGGTAACAAAGCGTCTGCATCCGGGCGCTGCCGTCAGCGATATTAATTAACTGTAAATCGTCAACGTCATCGCCAACAAGAATGCTGTTGTCATTGTTAGCGTGGTAGTGATTGCAGTAAAAAGGCATATCCACTGTGCGTAAAACTTTGCCGCGTTTGTCGCAAAATCCTATGTAGGGCGTTTGCTTTTGCTCCGGCTCAACAGCGTAAGTCTGTTTGCGTTCCGAAGTAATAGTGCCGTCATGGCCCGCGCGCCTGTTGTCAAAAAAAATCAGCCCGTCCCTTGTCCAGAATTCATGCCCTACCGAATCATCTTCTTCCTGCCTGAAGCACGGTATTACACTGCGCGGCATAAAGTCGATAATCCAAATCCGCTGCTGGACCAGGTTCCACGGCCCCTCGTGACAAAAAGTCGCAATGGTATCGTCATCAGGGGAAAACTGAAAATGCGCTGTATGATGGGTATCAAAAAAAGCATCATAGGGATTGCTGCCGTCTGTGTTTACCACCGTAATAAAACTGCGCTTTATGGCGAACATGGTTTCCCTGAATCCCGCGTAATTTTTACCGGACGATATTCCGATTTCTTCGTTGCGCGCAAATCCAGCCTTTGTCTCGCTCGCGTTAAGCGAGACCATGCCCAGCCTAAAGCCGGGATCATTTTCGTAAATAACTTTTTCCTCAAGAGTCCCGGTATCAATACGGCGCAGCTTGTTGCCGGCTGTATAAAAAATATATTTACCGTCAAGTGTTTTGGTCGCGTTATGCCCCATGGGCGAGGGACAGTCAGAAAGCTGTGTCATAACGCCTGTGTCAAGATTCATGGAAAAAAGATTATATTGGAATTCAGTTTTTGATCCCCGGTCAGAAAAGAAATAAATTTCAGGCTTCCCTTTGACAAAAGAATTTTCGGTAAAATAAAAATGGAAATTATTCGAATTGCCGCCTGTAAGCTGAATTATTTGGTGACCGGTTTTACTGTCAATAACTGTTTTAAGTTCAGATTTGAATTTGTCGCCAATCATATATCCGCCCTTTTTAATGGTCATTGGAAAAAGAAGCGGCCCCGCAAAAAACGGAGCCGCCTAAAAAATTAACACTGTTAACTCTTAACTCTCTTCCCTCTTAACATTTCTCATTTCTCACCTCTAATTTCTAATTTTTCACTCACTTTACCTTATCATAATAATCCGAATAATATTTCAAGTATTCCTGGTAATTCATCCTGTCAAGTTCGGCAAAATAATTGTTCATCTCCGACATCGGACGGGCGCCGGTCACAAACTGGGCAAACTGTGTTTCCGCGTAGTCGTTGAGAACTGAACTTAAATCCGTAAGACGCCTGGATGTCGCTTCGTCCCAGTACACTACAAAAGGAAACTCTGTCACCGAGTAGACAGACACATTATAATATGTGGTCATTCTTGAGTAGCTGCTGGCGTCGGTAGGATCGAATTCTTCCTTGGGAGGATTAAGGCCGTAGATCTTCTTTGCGTTGGCGGCGTTATTGCCCACCAGGAACGGTCCGTTATTCTGCGGCCGGATCCTGCTCATGTTAAAATAGTTCTCCGATTCGTAATCTTTGACATCGTAGTGCAGATTAACAAAATTATCATTCAGGCCGATACTCCAGCCCGGGAGCATACCGTAATTTTTCTCCGGCATTGTATCGGGATATCCCCACTGCACATAGATTCCGTTGATCACATCGTAATTAAAATCCAGCAGGCGGCACGCGACTTCAGGATATTTGCAGCTTGATGTAATAACTGTAACATTTGGCGTTACGTAGTTATTTGGAGCCACCCAAAAGATTGTGCTGTTGAGATCGCTGGTCAGGGGTTTTGTGGACGTATAATGGAACTGCTGCGCGGCCGCGACAACAGCCGGCGCCGGAATTACGCCGCCCTTGTCCGCCATTGTTATCGCGTTCCTTGCGGCCGCGGTCATTGTAAAGAAGTCTTTGGTAATAAGCCCTTCATCATACATTGTTTTATAAATCTGAACGAACCTGGGGAAGATTTCCCTGTCGCCGTAAACAAAAGTTACCTTACCGTTGCGTGTGCCCACTCCTGTTATGCTGTTGGCGTTTGTCCAGTGGAAACCCAGACCGGAATAAAGTGTCGCAAAACTATTCTGATTTTTGAACAGACCGGCGTCCGGTAAAATATCGCTGCCCAGGGTTTTGAATTTTCTAAGCATGTCCAGATAGGCGTCAATTGTTGTCGGTACCTGCAGACCAAGCTGGTCAAGCATATTCTGGTTTATAAAGTTTCTTGCCAGTCCCCCGGTAATGGGACCGTGGAGCCAGTCTCTTGCCCTGAAGTTACTAAAGCCGTAAATGTTCCCGTCCGGCGCCATCGAAGGGCTTTTAAGATCCGGGTCGTCGCTGTACACCTTGGACAGATTTGGCATAAGGGTGGGATTAATATATTTTGTAATGGGGAGAATAAGTTTTTCGCCGATGCCGTAATTTACGATATCATTTGTAGTTAAAGCAGGATCCATCCAGATATCCGGCAGATCTCCGGAAGCGAACATAAGGTTCCTGACCTCCGGTCCCGCTGCCCTTGCCGTTACTTTGAGATCAACGTTCATCGCTTTTTTGACAAAGGTAAACCACCAGATATCATCGGGGTTGCTTGTCTTTGACCATGTATCATCCGGCAGCCAGGAAAGGGTCAGGGAAACATTGGTCCCCTGTTTTACTACCGGGAAATAACCATCCAGGTTAATGTAGGACGGAATTCCTCCCTGGGGTGCCGTACCCGCGCCGCCGCTGCTCTGTCCGCCGCTTGCAAACAAAACCGCAGACGCAGTAAACAAAACAATCAATACAAAAGTGATTTTTTTCATACGCTTCTCCTGTCAGCCAGAATTTTGATTTTCTTACTGTAAATAAGTTAACGAATAATATCTCTGTAAAAAAGAAATGTCAATAAAAGAATAAAAAATAATATTAAGAAGAATTACCACGAACACCACGAAAATTACGAACAACACGAAAAATTATTGGAGGAAGATTATCTCACAGAGCTCGCAGAGTCCGCGAAGGAACCACAGAGGGAAAAAAAAGCAAACGAAAAAAAAGGCAGCAAGAGAAATCTCCTGCCGCCAAAAAATACAACTATAAATTGTCAACCATTCACTCTTAACTGTTCCCTTTTAACTCTCTTCACTCTTAACTGTTCACTCTCTTCACTCTTAACTGTTAACTATTCACTGTTAACTTCTCACTGTTCACTCTCTTCCTCTTAACATTCCTAATTTCTCATTTCTAATTTGCAAAACTTCTACCACGTGTCCAGCATATCATCCGGGTCGCGGTTGTTCTCTGCGAACAAGTCGGTAACCGCGCGCAGATCATCGAAGTAGATATAGTAACTGCCGTAAGCTTCCCAGGGATCAACGTCTATACGCAGGCCTGTTATCTTGATACCGAGCTGGTTATTGTAGTGATAGTTCCGCTGTACAATTCCGTTAAAGCCGTCTTCGGCCTGGGGCGGAATTGCGACAGTCAGTTTTTTCCAGCCCTGGAAATTAAGTTTGCCGACATAAAGTTCAAACGGTCTGCCAAAGAAATCTTCCAGAAGCAGAACCAGTTCGTGATTATAGTTCCTTCCTACTACCCAAATCGATACGGTTTTTGTAATGCCTTCGATCGGAATCGGCCGGATTGGATAAAGTGTAAAGCTGGTATAGCCGCGGTGAATGTAATCTACTCTGGTGCCAAGAACGTGGGTATCCTGAATATCAAGACCTTCCTCATCGGGAATCGGTTCTTTGCCCATGGGAGCGCCCATAAAAAGCCGGGTTGTTGTATAGCCGTCATCCGGCGACATGGTCGACCGCCAATAACCGTCTTTTTCAAATTTATCTACAGAAACTTCTTTGAGTTCCTGCTGGGCTGCGTCAATTCCCAGACGCGACGGATCAGTGGCGCCGACTTCCGGCCTTTGCTGGGCAAAAAGAAAACCATTCAGAGATAATACCAAAGCCAATATTAATAAACGTTTCATTCTGCGGCCTCCTTATTTATTGTTTGCCCAGAGTTCCTGCACTCTGTCAGGATCCGCCAGATCATTGCCGTCAAACAGTGTTTCAAAAACGTCAGTCAGCACCTTAAAATTATTAAAATAAATGTAGAAGTTATCTACCCTCTCCGCCGGAGTTGTCCAGATGCGGAATTTTACAAACGACAGACCGCCGACCCTCGGCAGCGCGCGCCTTGACTGCGGAATGCTTGTCGGCACCTGGACTCTAAGGTTTTTCCAGCCCTGATGCGCGATGCTTCCAAGATACAGATTATGAACTACGCCCTGATAATCCCTTAAATATACTTCTATATAATACTGAAGATTTGCGCCCCATACCCACATATCAAGATATGAAAGCCTCCCGGGTATCGGAATCTCAAACGGCTCGTTGTCATCTCCGCTTACCGGATAAACATCGATCCAGTTGTATCCGCGGCGGTCAAATTTTCCCCAGATGCCAAGGCTTTTGATATCTTTGCCGGAACTGTTGATTCCGTAATAAGCCTGCGGCCAAGCCGGGACATAGGTTAATAAAGGAAATTGCTGGTCATCGACTTTGGAAGCGAATTTACTGGCATCAATTGCCCAGGTAAAATTATAGGTATCGGTTTTGCTTCCTATTGTCCATTCGTGATTTGGATCATTGTTAAAATTTTCAATCACGAATGAGTTGAAATCAACAGTATTTTCGTCACCGAACGCTGTTGAGGCGGCAATCCCTG
>WQZG01000056.1 GCA_009780855.1 Treponema sp. | reverse complement strand
AGGGATATTATGGCGCAGAGAAAAAAACAGTCCCAGCGTGGTCCGGCCAAACGTAAATGAAACGGTTCGCTTTATTGGCAGTAATTTTTGCCGGCTGCTTTTTCCCGGCAGCTCAGCGAATCGCGGCGCAGCAAGCAGCATCGCAGCAAGCAGCGTTGGCCGGCGAGACCGCTGCGCAACAGGAGGCGGCGCAGGAAGATGTTGATGACAGCACAGCGGCGCAGCAGGAGGCAGCGGCGCAGCAAGCAGTGTCGCAGCAAGCAGTGTCGCAGCAAGCAGCGGACGACAAGTCTTCAGCGCTGCAGACCGAACAGGTCCTTGAGCTGGACATAAAAACTTCGACACTGATGGAACTTGCGTCCTGGTGCCGCAGCCTTGGTCTGTCGGAGGGAGGCACCCGCGACGAATTGGCCAACAGGCTCCGCAGTTATTTTAAACTGCCGGCTGCCGGCGGTACTGTTTCCGAAAACGCCAAAACAATAATTATCGAATCTGCCAGAAGCACCGAATATTTTACACTTGAGGTTGTCAACGAAGAATACGCGCGGCTCACCGGTGATGTTTCCGTAAGCCTCAAGGACGGCGACGCCGTTCACCGCATTACGGCCTGGGAAATTTTATACAACCGGACACGCAACATAATGACGGCCTCCGGCGGCGTTGAATATGTCAAGGAAGAAGGCAATACAGTCGAGACTTTCAAGGGAGATTCCATAACGGTCAACCTTGACAACTGGTCGAGCATTTTTCTTAACGGCATTTCTGAACGTTCGATCACCACAGGCGATTCCGCTTACAGGTTTGCAGGTTCGGTTATTTCCCGCAGCGGTGAGGATGTGACCGTTCTGACAGGCGCCGAGATCACCAACGGCCAGAACCCGGATGCCCTCTGGTCGCTTAACGCTTCCAAACTCTGGCTTCTTCCCGGCTCCGACTGGGCAGTGCTCAACGCGGTTTTAAAAGTGGGCACCGTTCCTGTATTGTGGCTCCCGTTTTTTATTTATCCCTCCGACGAAATTGTTTTCCACCCTGTGCTGGGAAGCAGGGCGCGCGAAGGAGTTTTTTTACAGACTACAACCTATTTGCTGGGAAGGCCCAAATCATCGACTTCGGTTGAGAATTCCATTACCCGCATTTTTGGATCAACGCCTGACGGCGAGAAGGTGCGCGAAGGCCTGTTCCTCAGAACTACCGGTAAAAAAACCGTAAGTACTGACGAGCCGCGGCTGTCCGTGCTTTTTGACGCCTATACCAACCTGGGTTATTACCTGGGCAGCGAACTGTATTTGCCGCGTATGAATAATTTCGGAGCGTTCAACCTTTCGCTGGGGCTGGGGTTAACCCGCAATATTTACCAGGTCGCCTACGGATCATCTCCCTTCGCCAGATATGACGGAAAAAGCGACTGGAATTCTTCGTATCTGTTTAAACTTTTGCTGCCTGTCCGTTACCGGATGGAAATGACCGGTTCCCTTTCTTTTGGACAGGGTTCCCTGTCGTGGAGCATTCCCATGTATTCGGATCCCTATGTGAACCGCGATTTTACCAACCGTTCCGAGGTCCTTGACTGGCTTGCCATGCTTCGCGAAAGCGGTTCGGCGGCAACCGATGTTGTTACCGATTCATCAATTTCATCGTACGAAATGCGTTTGTCCGGATCTTTTTCGCCCCAGGTTTCCGGACTGTCGCCGCTTGTTTCCTCGTTTTCCGTTTCCGGTATTTCAAGCAGCCTGGCATTCAAGTCGCGGCCCGCAAGCCCGGCTCCCGCGATACCGGCTTCGCCTGCCAATCCCGATTATTTATTTTTCTTCCCGGATAAATTTACCATCCTGTCGTTAAGCGCATCTGTCGGCGGCACCCCTTTCAGCAACGCTGCGGTTTCGGGTTTAACAAGACCGAATGCTGCTCCCCCCGATTCCGTATTGCCGGCTGAGCCGATCCCTCCCTGGGAAGATCCGGAACCGGACAGCCAGCCTGTGCAGTCTGTAAACGATCCGTATAATTTAAAACCGCCGGTGCTTGGCCAGAGGTTTGATATATTTTCCGCCGGCGGGCCAAGGTATACCGTAAGTTATTCTCTGGGTCCAAGCGCAGCTTCTGAATTGCAGTTTTTTAACGACAGGGGCAGCAATACGGGCGGCGCCTACAACTGGAACAATCCAAAAGAAATTGACTGGAGCGATGTTTCATCTTTGATGACCAGAGTAAAAAGCGACGCCAGCGTCGGAATTACAATGAGCCAGCCAAACAACGCGTATTCCGGATCGCTGCGGTTCACCGGCACAGGTTCATGGCAGAACTGGAATTATCTTAACGAAGACGCCAATACCGATATCGGAGCGGCCCGCAAACGCGCCTATAACGAAACCTACATTACCACTTCGTATATATTTTCTGCTTCGGTGCGCCCCTTCTTCCGGAGTGCAGTCTGGGGGAATACAAGTTTTTCCTATGATCTCAAAGGGCTGCTGGCAAAAACCACATTTGACGGAACCAATGTTACGGATACAATGGATGCCCCGCAGTGGAACTGGGACACCGGCGACTGGACTGACGGGAAACTTGATACCAACGCTGTAAGCGCCAGAATTGAAGCGTCAGTAATGGATCAGGTTCAGAGCATATCGATCTCCACTGTACTGCCGCCAAAAAAATCGCAGCTTGCCGGGAACGCGGTTTTCCGCGCGGCGTTATTCAGTGCATGGACCTCCGAGACCAGAATCCGCAATACCATACTCGAACCTTTTGATAATGTGAACAGGGTAGTCCAGCCAATCTATTTTACAGAGAGCCTCAAGTTCAGCGACTGGGCATCCTTTGACCAGAGCTTAACCTATGATCCTTTAATAACCGGATTTTCTTCGCTTACTTCTTCGCTTAACCTCTGGAAATTCAACGCAAAATACTTAATGACCTACATTGCGCCGTACACATTGAATCTTGATCCTTCCACGACCATCGGCTGGATCCAGTCCGGCGACAAGTCATTCTCGCCCCAGGAATTGAGTTTTTCCATTTCCAATAGTTTCCCCAAAACAGCCCTGTGGAATAACGGCCCTCTTTGTTCACTAAATGTGGGAAGCAGCCTGATTTTTGATCTTCAGCGTTATACCTATTCCAAAATGACTTTTTCCCTTGGGCTGGAAATGGATATTTCCAATTTTATGAACATCCAGTTTTCCACCACTTCCGAGAATGCCCAGATGTACAAGTATTTTCCGTTTTTTACCAATAATATTGAACTTCCGTCCGGAACCGAGACCAATTTTCTGTTTGATTTGCTTAATTCATTCAGGTTTGACAGCGATAATCTGCGCAGGCATTCAGCCTTTAAGCTCAAGTCCTTTAGCCTTAACGTGATCCATAATCTGGGTGACTGGAACGCTACCCTGGGAATTACGCTGTCGCCCTACCTGGATACCAATTCGTCTGTTCCGTCGTGGAAATTCAACAATATTATTTCCTTTACGGTTAAGTGGGTTCCGATTGAAGAAATCCGTACCGAGATCGGCGTTGACAAGGATAAAATTACATTCAAGTAAATTTTCACGTACGCCAGAATTAGGTGACACCTAAAATTAGGTGACACCTAGAAATAGGTGACTTGACTATGGTCTTTAATGGGTCATAGACTTGGTTTACCATAAAATCAGGAGTTTTTTTGGACGATAGCATAACCATAGTGTTGGATGACCGGGATATATTATCCGGGGTTTGCGGCGTAAACGACAAAAATCTCAAGGTAATAGAAGGTTCCCTGGGCGGACGTATTGCGACCAGGGGCAACGAAATCCGGCTGGAAGGCGCCGACGGCGACGGGCTGCGGCGTTTTAAGGCTGTAATGGATAACCTTATAGCTCTGGTCTCAAGCGGGGAAAATCCGACTCCGGAATACATAAAAGCGCTGACCGGAGGAACTCCGGCCGATGAGGGGATTATTCAGATTCCGCATGGATTCGGGCGCGTTTATCCCAGATCAAAAAACCAGGCGTCATATATCCATACCATGAGAACCCATGATATCGCGTTTTGCATAGGCCCCGCCGGAACCGGTAAAACCTATCTCGCCATTGCCGAGGCTTTAAGGCTTGTGCTCGCCAAAAAAATGCGCAAGATGGTGCTTACCCGTCCGGTAGTGGAAGCCGGCGAGAGCCTTGGTTTTCTTCCCGGCGATTTGATTCAGAAAATTAACCCCTACCTCAGGCCGCTTTACGACGCGATGGAATCCCTTGTTCCCTACGATGTAATTCACAGAATGGAAGAAACCCGTTCAATAGAAATTGCCCCTCTTGCCTATATGCGGGGCAGAAGCCTCAACGAATGTGTTGTTATTCTTGACGAAGCGCAGAACACCACAAAAGAACAGATGAAGATGTTTCTTACCCGCATTGGAGAAGGAGCACGGGCCGTAATTACAGGCGATGTAACCCAGGTTGATCTTCCCAGAAAACAGGACTGCGGACTGATGCATGCGGTTTCAGTCCTTTCCAAAGTGGAAGGCCTTGGTTTTATGTGGCTGCATACCGGGGATGTTGTCCGCAATCCGCTGGTTAAAAAAATAATCCAGGCCTACGACGAGAACGATGAAGCCAAAAATTAACTTCCGCGGTATTGCGGACAAAATTAAAAAACTGGTTCCCCGGGACTTCAGGCTAAAGCCTTTTTTGGCGGCAGCCGGCGCGTTTCTGTTTACCCTGGCCGTGGTTATGGCTAACATGAATGCCGGCAGCTCCGGCGAAAACCCCGATGAATTCGAAGCCGGCAAGGTTGCCGAGCGTGATGTAATAGCCGAACATTCCTTTACCTACGAAGACACGGAAGCTACGCGCCTTAAATCAGAAGCCCAGGAACGCCTGGTTCCCGCGGTGTTCCATTATTCGGCCAAAGCCGCGGAGGACATGCAGAACAACTGGAAAAATTTTACAGTGCTGGCCGCCGATCACTTTAACGATACCGAATCCGAATTTATCGCGGCTGTCCGTGGCGCTTATCCCGAATATTTTTCCAACATTATTCTTTCACTTTTTTTCCGCAGCCCCGACCGGCAGAAGCTGCTGGATCAGGCTACCCAGGTTTTTAATAAAATTACCGATTCAGGTATTTTTGAAATGCCCCCTGACGAAAGTCTGGAAAGACTCAACCCGGATACAGCCGAACTTATCCGCAGCACTGGTACCAGGGTAGAACGGGAACGCGTATCCTACAGTTCAATTTACACACTGGATAAAATTTCCTCGGCTGTCCATGATGCTGCCGGCAGCCTTGCTTCCCCTGAGTCCGTTACCATGATTGAGAATCTGACGGAATTTTTCTTTGCGGCCAATGTAATTTTTTCCCAGGATGAGACAGTTGCGCGCGTTATGGAAACCAGGGCCAAAACCGAACCTGTCATGAATTATATTGAACGCGGCAAAAAAGTCATAAGAAAAGGTTTTATCATAACCGAAGAAGACATGACCGAACTTGGTGTTCTCAATATGTCAATGCAGAACGACATCAGGCTGATTTTTTCCAGAGTCCTGCTGCTGCTGCTTGTTTTTAGTTCCCTGTTTTTCTTCTGCGGCAAAAGGATCATCGGCAGGGATCTCCGCGACCAGGAGGTCTACCTTATCTGCATCCTGTCCGCCCTCTACATAAGCGGCACAATACTGACGCGCAGTCTTACGCTGAGCATGAACTTTGTGCCGGTTTCACTTTTTATTCCAACAGCGCTCGTTGTTATGCTGATAGAAATTTTAATCCATCCCAGGCTGGCGCTCTTTCTTGCAATAGCGCTGCCGCTGGGCGCCTACTTCAGCGACGCTTATGACGCTTCTTCGCTGATCCTTGCGCTTGTATCCGGGGCGTCCGCTTCCTTTGTGCTGCAGGGCGCGGAAAAACGGATGGATCTGGTCAAGGCAGGGCTTATAATTGCCGCCCTCAACTGCGTCGCCATTATTGCGATCATGCTGGGCCAGGGCACCGAAGCAGCAGTTTATCCCGGGTTGATTTTTTGGGCAGCCTTTAACGGCATCGCTTCCGGAATGCTTGTCTTTGGTTTTCTCCCTCCGCTGGAACAGGCCCTAAGCGCGGCTACAACCTTCAGGCTTATTGAACTCTCGGATCTAAACGCGCCCATCCTGCGGCGTCTGTTTACAACTGCGCCAGGAACTTACAGCCATTCGATAATGGTCGCCAATCTTGCGGAAACCGCTTGCCAGGATATCGGCGCAAATTCTTTTTTAGCCAGGGTCGGCGCGTATTACCATGATATAGGCAAAATGGAAAACCCGCAGTTTTTTGTCGAGAACCAGACCGATGTTAATCCGCATGACGGCCTTACTCCCAAACATTCTGTGACCATACTGCGCAACCATGTAAAACTGGGAGTGGAAAAAGCGCGTCAGTTAAAACTTCCCCGCGATGTCATGGAAATCATAGCGGATCATCACGGCAATTCCATAATTACCTGGTTCTACAGCAAAGCCCTCAAACAGCAGGAAAGCAGCGTAAAAAAAACACCCGTAAATCCGGAAGACTACAGTTATCAGGGTTCGCCGCCCAAGTCCAGGGAAAGCGCCGTCGTGATGCTGGCCGACATGACAGAGGCTGCGGTCAGAACCCTGGACAAGCCGACACAGACAAAAATGGAAACCTTTGTCCAGGAGCTGATTTCCGCAAAAATGGAAAGCGGGCAGCTGGCAAGATCCGAACTGACATTCAGGGATATGGAAACAATCAAGCAGGCATTTGTCCGTATGCTTATGAGCTATAACCATTCCCGGATCGCCTATCCCAAAATTGATATTACCAAACCGCCGGAGAACGATGAATGAACAGGGTGAGTTTTAATACCGAAGGGGTGCCTCCCCCCGCATGGATGGGGAAAGCCAAACTTTATATTCTGGAAGTATTAAATCATTTAAGAAAAGAACGCTGGGATGTTTCGGTACTTCTGTGCGGCAATAACAAAATAATGGAATTAAATTCAGAATACAGAAAAAAGAATGAAGCGACCGATATATTAACCTTTGTTCAGGGAGAAACCGTACGCGGCCGATTTATCGCCGGCGATATCGTGATTTCCCTTCAGGCTCTGGATGAAAACACCGGCTATTTTGGTGTTTCATCCGATGAGGAACTGCGCCGTCTGCTGATTCATGGTATACTTCATCTTGACGGAATGGATCACAAAACCAACAGCGGAACGGAACCCATGCTTGAATTACAGGAAAAAATTTTGACAGAGATAACCGGAGAAACGATTATATGAGTACACAGTCATTCGCGAGATCTTTTTTTAAAAAGGGCGGAACCGAAATAGATAAAAAAACTTATGAATCACTTGAGACCGACAGACAGGAAATGATTCAGGGTGTTGTGGAACTCTCCGAAACCACGGCCAAGGAAGTAATGGTTCCAAGGATCGATACCGTTTTTTTACCGTCCGGCGCCGGCAGGGAGGATCTCCTTGGCCGCATTATTGAAAGCGGTCATTCCAGGTTTCCGGTTTACGAAGAAACCATTGACCAGGTTATCGGAATCCTGCATGTCAAGGACATACTGCGGAACATGGTTCTTGATGAACCTTTTGATCTCGCGAAACTTCTTCGCAAACCGTTTTTTGTGCCGGAGTCAAAACACATCGACGAACTGCTCCGCGAACTCCGGCGCCGCAGGGTACATATCGCGGTTGTGGTTGATGAATACGGCGGCGTCTCCGGCATAGTCTGTCTGGAAGATATTCTGGAAGAAATCATAGGAGACATCCAGGATGAATTCGACAACGAAAAAGAAGACATCCTGGATTCCGGCGAAGGCGCCTGGATTGCCGACCCAAGGATTAACATGGAAGATTTGGCGGAGCATATCGGAGTCAGCCTGCCTTCCGATGATTTTGATACACTGGGCGGATTTGTTTTTGATTTGTTCGGCAAAATTCCTTCAAAATCCGAGAAGGCAGTCTGGCAGGATCTGGAATTTATAATCCAGGAAATGGACGGCCGCAAGATCAATTCGATAAAAATTATCCGCAATAATCATGAAAAAAAAGGCAATCATGAATGAATAAAAAATTCATTACTGCGTTTGGCGTTGTTTTTTTTATTTTTACCGTGTCCTTTTTGACGGCCCAGACCAGCGCTGCACCTAACAGTGCGGCCCAGAACACAAACCCGGCCTTTTGGTACGAACGCGGCCAATCCTCTATGGTCGCGGAGGACTGGTATACAGCCGCGGAATCTTTTATCGAATGTCTGCGCTTAAGCCCCGGCAATGCAGAAGCAACCGCCGCCCTGGCCGAATGTTATTACCAGCTCGGCGAATTTGATCAGGCCCTGGTCTGGGTGCGCAGGGCCAGGACTCTTTCCAGGGGCAGCATGGATTTGGCGAACCTGGAAGCGTCGACTTTAATCGCACTTGGCCGGCTGGACGACGCGTCCAGCATAATAACCGATATTCTTTCCAGGGAACCTTACAATAAGGAAGCCCAGTTCGCCGCCGCCGAACTTGATATTGCCAGGGGCAGGACATCTGACGCGGTTCTGCGTTTCCGCGAAGCAAGCCGCCGTTACCCTGACGACAGGCGCCTTCTTGTTTCCATGGCTCTTGTTCTTGGCGCGATGGGTGATTACGACGGCGCGCGTTCCTATATAGAGAGGGCCCTGGTTCAGCATCCGGACGACTACAGGGTTTATTATTACGCGGCTTACCTCTCGTCCAGGGAAGGCCGGATCGCCGAAGCTTCCGGATACGCCGAACAGGCCCTTTATTATGAAAGCGGGTACACTCCAGCAAAATCCCTTCTGGCTTCCCTGCGTTACCGCGCCGGCCGTTATGCCGATGCCGCGTCCCTGGCGGACGAATTAATCGCAATAAACCGCAACGACTGGAGCGCTTGGTACCTAAAGGGAATGTCTTTTATACAAATGGGCCGCAGAGCCGAAGCGCTTACAATTTTATCAACGGCTTCTGTCATTGCCCCCGATGATGAATTTATCCGGTTTACACTGGAAGATCTTCTTATAACCGGCGCCAAAGTTGAGGATCCGGTACGGGCCCAGTGGGCGGCCTGGCATTTTAACCGGGCCAGGGACTTCCGTTCGCAGAACCTTCTGGATCAGGCCCTCTTTGAATACCGCCGCGGACTAAGACTCAACCCGTACGCCAGAGACCGCCGCGAATACGCGGATCTCCTGCGGCTGCAGGGTTACCCGGCCCGTTATCTTGAAGAACTGCGTTTTATGCAGGATCTTGGCCTCGGCGATACGGCCCTCAACGACGCCGTTGAATCCTACAATGCCCTTCTTGGAAGCGCCCTATTCAGAAACTGGGGAGTAGATCCGGTAAATATCACCAAACCGCACTGGAAACTGGCAGTATTTTCCGTAGCCTCGCAGTCGGCGTTTTACCATGCGGATGCCGGCGCGGTTGGAGCGTCCTATATTAAAGAGCTGATGGTTCATGAACGCAATTTTTTACCAATGGATTTGGAACTGCGCCAGCCGTCTTTTTCCGCAGCCTTCAGGACCGCAAGGGAAGCCGGCGCCGATTATTTTATGATCGTATCGGTAACAGAAAATGAAAGGGATATTTCGATCAAGGGTGAACTTTTTGTCGCCCGCACCGGCGCTTCCGCGGCAGTATTTAATGCCTACCGGACCGGAGCCGACAGGCTGCGCAACGGCAGCCGCAATATCGTAAGCCAGCTCGGCGCGGCCATACCCTTAAGAGCCGAGCTGATAGCGCGGCGTTCCGGCGACGGCCTTATCGACAAGGGCCGCGCCGACGGTGTTGCCGCAGGCGCCGTCTACGACGTGGTCCGCCGGGGTGCAGCCGGCGTCCTCAACGAAGGCATAGGCCTTGTCTACGCTGATTCCGACATAGTTGGCAGGCTGACCATAGACACTGCCGACGAAGAAGTCTCCGCCGGCAAACTTGTCATAAACGGTTTTTTTGACCGCATAGGCATAGGCGACGAAGTGTTCCTAAATATACCGGAGGGAGACCGTCCCAAACCTTCGGCGCAGATCCAGCCGGCCGACCCGGAGCTGCGAAGTCTTTTAAGAACACTGAGATAATTTTTTAAGAATTTTTACCACGAATCGTACTTTTGGTACACTTACGAACACGATGAATCGATGAAGATCTCTCACGGAGCTCACAAAGGCACGGGGAAATTAAAAGGGAAAAGTTAGAAATGAGAAATGAATCCCTACTCCCCACTCCTTCCCTCTGTGTCCTCCGTGTTACTCCGTGCCTCCGTGAGAGACTCTTCTCAGCAGAATTTTATAACAGCACTTCTTCCGGCAGAACAACCTTTTGGCCTGAGGCTACTTCTGCCGCCGGCGTGATTACCGCTTTTTTACCTTCCACTTTTTCGATATAACGCAGCAGCCGCTCGCCTAATTTTTTGGAAACTTCCGCGTGGGATTTATATCCGGCCAGGTTGTTCAGTTCGTGGGGATCGTACTTTAAATCGTAGAGGTATTGTTCAGCATAAACCGGCGAATCACTGAATTTACCGCCGTGCAGATCCGGCGCGGTAACCCCGTATTTCCAGCGCTTGGTCCGTACTGCCCGGCCTACCTGGGATTCGCTTATCTGGATAAATATATCGTCCGGCCAGTTTTTGCGTCCGTCAAGGATTGAACGGCCTTCCATTTCCGCAGGAATGGGAAGGCCCGCGGCCGCCAGCAGTGTCGGGGGCATATCAACCAGACTTACCAGATCCTGAACACGGCCGCCGCCGTCAAATCCGGGGCCGGTTAAAACCATCGGGAGCCGTATCGAAGATTCGTGGCAGGAGCGTTTGTATTCTGAATTGCGTGTTTTGAAATGGCAGCCGTGATCGGTGGTAAAAAGGATTATCGTGTTGTCCAGCATATTAAGGCTCAGCAACGCGTCGGTCAGTCTTCCCAAAGCTTCGTCCAGGCGTTTGATCATTCCCCAGTAACCGCCCAGATGCTGGGGTGTTGAACCGACCAGGGCCTGCAGATCGGAGGGAGTCCAGCGGCCCGTGTATTTTTCCCTGTACCCGACAGGAGGCGGATAATCGTCTACCTGGTTCTGGAAATGGGGTTCAATAAAGGACATAAAAAGAAAGAAAGGTCTGTCTTTATTTTGGGTAATGTAGCGGATCCCGGCGTCTGTCTGCGCGTCCACACGGTAACCGGGGAGGAACACTTCCTTTCCGTCTGCATCATGCATTATGGTTTTATATTCGCGCGAAGTGAACTCAAGCGCGTTGGAACCCAGCCAGTAATCGTATTCGCCCTGGTAATCGCTGGTAACAGGCTCTCCGTTGGGCGCAAGATGCCATTTACCGATATAACCGGTTGTGTATCCGCCCTGTTTAAAATAATGTGCCAGTGTTTTATGGTTTTTTTCCAGCGGAATACCGTTGCGGTAAACCCCTGTATTGGTCGCGTATTTGCCGGTCTGCAGAACAGCCCGCGCCGGAGCGCAGACAGGCTGGCAGGTAAACGCGTTGAAACAATGCGTTCCTTCTTGCGCCATCCGATCCAGGTTTGGAGTCAGATCCAGGGGGTTGCCGTAGACGGCCATACAATCCCAGCGCTGCTGATCCGTAAAAAAAACAATTACATTGGGCTGCTTTTTCATGATTAATTAAATCTCCTTGAATTGTTATTTTTGAAAAATATGTATATCATTTATTATATTGTATATCTGTTTTTTAAATAAGGGCAATTGAAGTTTTAAAATAATTTTTTTAAAGGAATTTTTATGATTAATGTATCACAGGGATGGAACGAAAAACAAAAGAACCTCGCGAAGCTGCTTCCTAAAGAAGAAACTTTTGCGGCAGGCAGGGAACTGCTTTTGGAAATGCACAGCCTGCTGCACGACCAAAACGTTTATAAAACCGGACAGGAAACCTATACCGATAACCTCTGGAATAATTTAAGGGACGAAACCTGTAAAATCATTACCGCAAAAGAAACTTCAATTATATGGGATATATGGCACATAGCCAGAATCGAAGACTTGGTTTCCAATATTCTAATTGGAAACAGGGAGACAATATTTAACAGCGAAATTCAGGATAAACTGAATATTAAAATCGCAGATACCGGAAACGCGATGACTTGCCCGGAGATCGAATCATTCAACAACAGCATTAACATCAAGGAATTAAAACTTTACAGACAGAAGGTCGGGAAGTCAACAAAAAAAATAATACAATCGCTGGAATTTAAAGATATAAAAAGAAAAATCCAAAAGGAACAGCTTGACAGAATACTCCGGAACAACGGTGTTATAAATCATCCAAAATCAATCTGGCTTCTTGATTTTTGGGGCAAGAAAAATATATTGGGGCTTATAATGATGCCGATTACAAGGCACCAGATAGTACATCTCAACGATTGTTTCAGAATCAAGCAAAAATATAATAAATGAACACAGGACATACCGGTGAAATTGCAGTATGCAGGGACGCTGCTTTAATTGCAGACATACTGCGCAAATCGTTTATAACAGTCGCCGATGAATTTGGCTACACGATCAATAACGCCTCTTACTTTACAGCCTTTATCACAAACGAAAAAGTCCAAAAACAGCTTGACGCCGGATTTTATGCCTATATATTTACGGAAGACGGCCAGCCGGCCGGAACAATAGGCTGGTATTCGGAAAGCGGCAAATACATCATCGAACGCCTTGCCGTACTGCCGGAGTACCGTCACAGGAATATCGGCAAACAGTTAATGGAATTTGCCGGAAACCAAATCAAAAAAGCCGGCGGCAATTTAATTCAGTTATCCCTTGTCGACAACAACGCGCAATTAAAAAAATGGTACCAAAACCTCGGCTACAAAATAACCGAGATTAAGGACAAACAACTCGCATTCAAAATAGCAGTAATGGAAAAACAGTTAACAGTAAACATAACAGTAAACTAAAAACATAAACTGCTAACAAAATATTAACCTATCACTATTAACTGTTAACTGTTAACTGTTAACTCTTAACTATTAACTCTTAACTATTAACTGCTAATTCCCCACTCCCCACTCCCCACTCCCCACTCCCCACTCCCCACTCCCTACTAACTACTAACTACTAACTACAATCTATAATCAAAACATCCAGCGGTTCAATCTTTATCTGTCCGTTGATTTTTTTTCCTGTAATAACATCGATGCCGCTGACGCCTGGATTGAATTCTTTTGCCTCGCTTCCCATGTTGACAATAAAGGTATAGACAGTTTGCGGGCTTTGCCGTGTTGTCATAAATACTCGGTCAGGCATTGCCACTGTCTTTATGCCGTGTTCCTTAAATACCCTGTCAAGGTAATCGCCGATTAATTCGATGCAGCCGGCTGCGGCAAAGTACACGGCCTTGCCCTTTCCCGCAATGTGTTCGGTAATGGCGGGCGTCTTTTTATAAAAACGTTCCTCGTACACAGCAACTGTCTTTGCCGTGTCAGCTACCAAAACATCAGCCCACCAGCGCACAGGATATTTTTTACCATCAAAGGTAACTGTGTTGCGCAGATGATCAGGGAACGCTTCGAATTCTTCGACAATAACTCCGCATAAATCCCGCACAAGGCCGGGCCACGGAATATCAACCATGACATTCTGCGGATCTTTTTGGCCGCAGCGGATATGGAATATCGCTGTCCCGCCGTTTTCAACAAAATTCTTCATGTTGTCCGCTGTCTTCTGCGACAGTAAAAACATATTGGGGGCCAAAACTACCTTATACGCAGAAAGATCATCTTCCGGATGGATCAAATCCGGTGTAATGCCGCGGCTTAACAGGGCCCTGTAAAAATCATCTTCCAGCCTGTGGCAGTCGAAATTTTTATACTGCTTCTTGGCCATTCCCGACCATATTTCATCGTAACTGTGGATCAGCGCAACTTCAGTTTTAACTTTTGTACTGCCCAGTTTTTCCCTGATTGGATCAAGCTCCCTGTTCATCTGCTTGATTTCAAAATATGCCCTGCGCTTTGATCCGTCATGGCGAAGTATTCCGTTGGGGTTCTGCTCCTGACCCCAGCGGTTGGCACGGTAACGGTAATACACCACGCCGTTTGCGCCGCGCGAAATATCGAACAATCCCCAGGCGCGCACAAGACCCGGAGTAATGGCAAGGTTGTAGTCGCTGCCGTTAAAATACCCGTTCTTTTGTTCAAGCATCCAGAAGTTGTCGTGTTTGGTTGCCCGGATCAGATCGTGGGCCTTTGCCATATTTATGTAATCATCATCGACGTGGGGATAGGCGTCCCAGGCCATTACATCAAGCTGTTTTGCCAAATCGTAGTAATTAACTTGCGGGTACATTCCCATTGAGTTATGGCTTATAAACTGGTGCGGCGCTTTTTCCCGTATTATTTTGATCTGCATATTCTGAAAGTCTACAGCTGACCAGGATACAAAACGTTTGTAATCCAGATACTGGCTTGTGGAAATTGTTGTCTCCTTAAGGGACGGCAATTCTACTTCTTCCATGGAATTGTAATGCTGGCTCCAGAACCAGGTTCCCCAGGCTTCGTTGAGTTTTTCAGCAGATCCGTATTTTTCCAAAAGCCAAACCTGGAATGCGCGGCGGCAGGAAGGGCAGTGGCATTCCGACCCGCGCAGCTCGTTGTCGATCTGCCATCCGGCTACATTGGAATTGTTCCCAAAACGGTTAACCATCTCCGTTACAATGCGGCCGGTATAGTACTTGAACGCCTGGCTGGTGTGGCAGTGCCCGCCGCGGCTGCCGTGCTGCAGACCAGCTTCGTCCATACGCACTATTTCCGGGTGTGCTGCGCGCAGCCAGACCGGAGTCGCCTCCGATGGTGTGCCAAGGATTATTTTAATACCCTTTTTACCGGCCATCGCGATAAATTCCTCCAGCCAGTCAAAGCTGAATTTGCCGTCGCTTTTTTCCATTTCTGACCAGGCCAGTTCGGCAACGCGTACAACAGAGAGACCCATGTCGGCCATGTTGTCAATATCAAGTTCCCAGCGTTCGCGGGGCCAGTGCTCCGGATAATAACAGGTTCCTGTAGTAATTTTGTCCAGATTAAATTTAACAGAATTGGCCATATTCATCTCCTTTTAGGGCCGCCAGTATTTATCAAGCGTCCCGCGTATAATATTTAAATATTTTCTTACCCGCGCTGTATCACTATGGATTGTACTTACTTCCCGCTGGGTTACTTCGAGCATGCATCCCCTCGCGGCCAGGGCTGTCTTTTTAAAATAAGCGGTTATTTCATTCTCATCCAGCGGATTGTTTAATACCAAAAAATGCGATTTGGGTTTGCGGTGGAAAACAATCCTGCTGCCCCGCAGGCGTTCTCCCATAAACTCCTCATCGCACCAGGCCGACACAGAGACCCTGCGCAGATTTGATAATGTTGAAAGGTATTTATCCCAAATCGGGTGGACCGGTTCGCAGCAGCCGTAAGACAGCAGCCCGAATCCCGATGCGATCCTGCTTAGATATGGGAAGACGAATTCGCCGTACATGTCCGGTGATATTGCTGCTGATTCCTGGGAATCCATATAACCCCAGACCTGTTTCGCCCCAAGGGTCAGATTCGGCGCACACACTGAATCCGGTATTAACACCGAATCCTGTCCAGGCGGCAAATCGGCCTGTCCTGTAGGGAGCTCATCGGTGTAACAATAAGTGTCCTGGTTAAGAGGCTGTCCGCCTGTTGTCGGGCAGAGCAGCCTTTCGGCGGCCAGCCAGGCAAAGTATTCTTCATACCCTTCACAGGCCATCCGCATTACCGCGTGGAATTCATCAGGGTAGTCCATCATGGCCAGATACATATTTTCCATGCCCATGAGCCGGACAAGCTTATTTGTAACACTGCCGTTGAGGCAGGCCATGGTAATTTTTACAGGGAGTATGTCTCCGATGCAGTTATTTATTTCATCAATTTCATCATAAGTTTTCTTCTTATCCGCGCTGTATGTTCCTTTGCTGAACCTGGAAAAATCATCGCCCAGATTTTTTATAACAGGATCAATGTGGTAGGCGAGTTTTTTTGAATTGGGATCCGATAAAAAACTGCTCTTAACGTCAATGCCCCAGAGGTTAAAACTGGTTTCCCAAAATTTGGGATAATAATCGGGAGTTACCGAGTCGTCATCGAACAGCTCCCTGCCAGCCATATTGGCAAGGAGAGTCTCTTCAATCCTGCGCGCGAATTCTCCCCCACAGATCATCCTGGGGTAAATTATTTCGTCCCGGTACGCGCCAAAGGACATGCGGACGATTGGTTCCTGCCGCTGTCCCTTCGCAAGAGCCTGCCATTTTATAATAATGTTTTTGGTTGCCGGGCTTTTTGCATATTCAAGCTGTTTGTTCGCCAGGGCACGCAGGCGTTCCCTGTCCTTACCGGTGATCATAAATTATAATATAATCGAAAACGATTTTAGTCAACGGCGGCGGAATTTCATGTTGGTGGAATTTCAATGTCGCCGTGCAAAATTTCAGAGGTTCATTTCTTTACTTCCGCCTTATATCAGGTCTCTGCAAAGGCGACTATAAATTTTATAGTTTCCTGAGTCCAAATAAACATTCCGCAGATCCCTACAAATTTATCGGTCTTGTTGTAAAGTCCTCTGCCATACCGGCCTTGGCATAGTGGCCGCTTCTTTTGACCCTGTCGTCAACATTTATCCTTCTTGCAACTTCAATGACTTCTTTGGCATGAGCGATTGGAACAACGACAACACCGTCGTTGTCTGCAACTATAAGGTCACCTGGTTTTACTAATACACCGCCAATATTAATCGGCACTTCATGCGCGTCATACTGCATTCTGCCCTGTGTCATTGCCCTTGAACTGTAGGCGCAGTATACTGGCAATTCCTGTTTTATTACTTCGTCGGTGTCGCGGATACCAGCGTAATTAGTGACAAGGCCTCTTAGTCCATCATTTACCCAGCGCATAAAATTTTCAGAACCGGCAGGACTTCCCTGGCAACCTTCAGGCACTTCCATGCAGAGGATGTCGTCTTCTTTAAAATTTTTTGCCCAGCCGGAACTCCATATATATTTTCTTTTGAATTCAGCTTCTATCTTCAGGAATTCTTCGGTTGAGGAAGCGTGAAGGACTTCCTGGGTAGGCAGGAATCTGACTGTATAGGCAAAACCGTAAATCCTATGTTTAAAATTTTGAATATCTTTCCAGAGTGGCCTCACCTTCTGGTCAACCAGGCATACACTTAAAAGACCTATACCGTCCAGACCATCCGAGATATCTGTAGTCCTGAGTCCTTCAAGGGATTTTAACAATGCTTTCCTTTCAGTAACATCCATAATGATACTCCTGTTAAATAAATTTTTGCCAGAACCGTAATCATTTACAGTTCTGGCATACGTACAAAACCAAAATTGAATTTACAGATTGTCCGGAAAATATCAGCAATAAAATTTTCCGTTAATTCTATTTTTCCATATACCGATTAAACGATGCCTGATATAAACTTAGATAACGATCTGCGCCCATGTTCTTTGCACCCTGTACAAATGCATCCCATTGAGATAACGGTCTTCTGCCGGTAACAAACTGTACACGTGCTTCATTGAGATACGAGATCAAATCAGAACTGATCGGGGTAAGTTCATTCAACTCATCAAGGGTAAACGATAGCTGCGGAACGGCGACTATTTTCAAATATGGTTTTACTGTTTCCCAGGCGGCAAATGTTGGTGCAGACAAGCGCGTATTTTCAAATTCATCGGGGCAATACACCGGATTGGCGCCTCCCGTAAATGTTATTGCATACTGCCCAATGGCTTGTGCGAGAGCCAGACCATCCGGATTATGGGTAATTAAATCGGTGTATTGATAAGAACCATCAGGGAGCTTAATATACGTTACTCCTTCCTGGCCCAGAGACGTCATTAAGGCGCCTTCATACGTGTAAAAATAATCTACCCAGCGCAGGGTTTCCGCGGGGTATTTATTCCGGTTGGAAATCTCAAAGGCGCCCAAATCATGTGAAGCCGTGATATAGTTATGAACCGGCGGGCCGTAATTTCCGCTGAGCGGCGGACACGATACATAATCAGGCTGGTACACATTCCCAAGCATATCAGACACATTATTAAAAAAGAATGCGCCTACTATTCCCTGTACAGCTTTGGCGTTGAATGCTGCCTGCGTTGCGGTAAACATTTCCGGATCTAAAAGCCCCTTGCTGTAAAGACCGGCAAGCCATGTAATCATTTGCTTAAAATTATCTGAATATGGAGTAAAATAAAGCTTTCCATCATCACCAATATCATAATAGTTATTCCTGCCAGGCATCCCCAGGGCGCCCATTCCGAATGCGCTGGCAAATGCCTGAAAAATGGAATTACCGCTGTTACGATCAGAATACGGTATTTCATCATTGGGGTCGCCGTTGCGGTTTGCGTCTTCATTCTTGAATGCAGTCAGCACCGTTTCAAATTCATTCAGGTTGGTAGGGATTTTTAAGCCCAGATTATCCAGCCATTTCTTGTTTATCCAATAATAATTGCTTGTAGACATATCATTATGATATTTGCACGGTAGTGAATAAATTTTACCGTCAGGCATATACATTGATTTGGCTAAATCCGGCACTTTGTTCATCATATCCTTAATGCCCACACCGTATTGATTAATCAGATCATTCAATGGAATAAAAATACCTTTTGAACCATAATTAAAAATGTCGTTAATGGGGAAAGAACAGCGGTAGAACATGTCCGGATAATCGCCGGTTGACATAAGCAAATTCCTGCTTTCGGCAAAATTCGTAGTAGGACCAATTGTCCATTCAACATGAATGTTTGAATTTTTTTCATATTCAGTGATCGCCCATAGCTGATCATAATTCTTTTGGAGTATATTGGTGCCGGCGAATGCCGTGAGTGTAATTTTGTCCTTTACAATCGGAAAACCTGTCGGGTTAAAATTACTGCTGGGGGTTACTGCCGGCGTACTGCTCACCGTACTCTGGCTGCCCGCGGCATTTACATTGGATACAAAAGCACACATTAAAAAAATTATAACGATACTTATTCTTCTGATAATATTCATTTTACACCCCTTAGTAGCGAAAAAATTATGCACTCAACCAGGAATCCGTTGATCGGAGAATTGTACGGATATTTACCGTAAAATTCTCCGGGTCAGGCAGTCTCCCGGTGATCCGGATCCGCAATTTTACAATCGGTCTTGCTGTAAAGTCCTCAGCCATGCCAGCTTTAGCATGAGCGATTGGAACAACGACTACGCCGTCGTTGTCTGCAACTATAAGGTCATCTGGTTTTAAAAAATTTACCTCCGATTTTTAATGAATTTGTATATAAATACATACTTTATAATATAATTGAAACGTTTCAATTGTCAATAAAAATTTTTATGAATTTTTAAAAATCGAAAACGATTTTAGTCAACGGCAGTGTAATTTCAATGCCGCCATACGGAATTTCAACAGTGGCGGAATTTCAGCGGCAGATAAATATGGCGCCGGGCAGTTCTTTGTGCAAAAACTGCCGCGGCAAACATAACCAGAATCATTCAACCGTATTGTCCAGTTCCATGCCCATATCGACGTAGAGCTGTTTCCTTGATTTTTTATCTGCGCTTGCTTCCTGCCAGGCATACTTTGCCACATCTTTGGCTATCTTGCGGGGTACAACAATAACTCCGTCGCCGTCGCCGGCTACCACGTCTCCGGGATAGACGGCAACTCCGCCGATAGCAACAGGAATATCTTTTTCAGCATAACGGATTCTGGCCTGATCCATTGGCTGTGAAATAAACCTGGACCAGACATTGAGTTTTTCCAAAATACATTCGTCTGTATCCCTGATCCCTCCGCCGTTGAGGATAAAACCTACCGCCCCTTTTTTTACACATCCAAGGGTATTATTGGAACCCATAAGGCCCACATCCAATCCGGCAATATCCAGACAGATAAAATCACCCGGCACAATTTCTTTGCTCCAGGGATACCTGCAAATTTCGCGGTAGTACATGGCAGTCCATTTGGTATATTCTTCCGGTGTAAGACCCGGAACCGGTCCTTCGTAGGGAATATAGCGCGCTGTTCGGGCTATACCAATTACCGTTGCCTCGGGCCTGAATAACGGACGGTACTCATAATCAACTGTACCGTAGTGGTGATACCCCATCCAGTCCATACCGTCCCGGATATCTGTAACTCTGAGCCTCTTAAACATTTCAATTAATTCCAGATTTTCTTTCGCGTCAAAAATTGTTTGTATATTCATAAAAAACTCCTTAAAAATATTTCCATTATGTGGGTGGTTTACTGCCGGGACTTTATGTCCGATTCCCCGCAATCCGGTTTTATGAACTTGCCGTCCGCGGGCGTAATTCACCTTCCAATTCAATCTGGGCAGATATAAGGCGGCCCAGGAGTTCATTCTTTTTTTCTGCGTACCTGCTCTTGTCCCATAAGTTATCGTATTGGTCAGGATCTGCGGCGAGGTTGTACAGTTCGCCGTAGGGCCGGTTATGGTAAAAAACAAGTTTGTAATCATCATAAATAAATGTTCTCTGCGCAAAAGCCGACTGCGCCGGTTTGTACTCAAGATAATTGTACGGACGGGTTTGTACATCAGCGTTGATCCAGCTTTCACTTTGATCGAATCCCTGCAGCCCGGCCGGAGCGGCAATGCCGGCAGCGGACAGTACACTTCTGCCGATGTCAGTCAGGTCCTGCCTGGCGGTGCTGAAAGCATCCGGTGTACGGCAATGAGGATGCCGCACAATAAATGGTATTTTTTGCGAATCCTCGAAGGCGGGCATTCCCTTTGCCCTTAATCCGTGATGGCCCATCATATCGCCGTGATCGGCGGTAAAAATTATCAATGTATCGCCGTAGAGCCCGCGCGCTTTGAGGTGATCCATGATCAAGCCCACATGGTGATCTATCTGCGAGAGCATCCCGTAATACACGGCCATTTCATGGCGCTTTTCCTCATCGGCGCCCCTGTACACCCCGGTTACCGTCCAGTTGTTTCGCTGTAATTCAGGATCGTCTTTGCCGTAAAGATTACCTTCTATCAGGCTTTTATAAAACGGCGGTTTGTTATCCATTTCGCCGTCAACATAACCGTAGACCGGCATATCAGCGGGATTATGCAGACTTGCCCAGGGTTCCGGTGCGGTAATCGGCGCATGCGGGTCCAGGAAGCTTGACCAGATAAAAAAAGGCTTGCCGGATTCGAGGCTTTTATCGATCGCGTTAATGGTTTCACCGCCGATCCATGCTGTACAGGAATACCTGTCCTCCAGTTCACAGACTCTCGTATTCACATAGGGCTCCCTGCCGAAGTAAGGTTTAAAATCGGTGATGCCCTGTTCTTTGAGCCATAGGCCGTAATGCATTGACGCCGCGAAATCCTGTGAACTATGTCCGATTGCCAGTTTTGTATATTCAAAACCGTGAAATGGCCCCTGCCAATTCCTAAAAAAATCCCAGTTGACGGAATTCTGTATGGATTCAAAACTTTCGGGCGTACGCCAGGAGTGGAAGTGTGACTTGCCGATGAGTGAAGTAAAATATCCGTTCTTTGCCAGCAGGGCAGGGATGGTAGGGTAATCGTCGGGCAGTGAAACTCCAATGTTAAAGCAGCCGTGGCGCGAAGGCAGATGTCCGGTCAATATGCTTACACGGGCAGGCGTACATACCGCACAGGGAGTATACGCTTTTGTATAGACGATACCTTCGGCAGCCAGTTTATCAAGGTTAGGCGTTTTTATTTTGGTGTTAACCGCTCCCAGCATATCAAAACGCTGCTGGTCAGTTGTAATAAGCAATATATTCATTTTTTTAATACCAATCATTCAACAGATTCATCCAGCGCCATCCCCATATCGATGTAAAGCTGTTTACGTGCTTTTTTATCATGACTCGCTTCCTGCCAGGCGTACTTAGCTACGTCTTTTGCAATCTTTCGCGGAACCACGATAACTCCGTCCCCATCGCCGACTACTATGTCTCCGGGGTATATGGCTACTCCGCCAATACCTATGGGAATATCTTTATCGACAAACCTGATTCTGGTCTGGTTCATACCCTGGGAAACATGTTTAGACCATACATTGAGTTTTTCCAGAATAACTTCATCTGTGTCCCGGATGCCTCCGCCGTTGAGCAGGAATCCTACAGCCCCTTTCTTTTTAAAACCAAGGGTGTTGTTGGAACCCAAAAGCCCTACGTCTATGCCTGCGATATCAAGACAAATAAAATCACCGGGCTGTATATCATTCCTCCATGGGTTATGGCATATTTCGGCATAATACATTTTTACCCACTTGGTGTATTCTTCAGGAGAAAGATGGGGAATAGGTCCTTCAAAGGGCACAAACCTGGCAGTATGGGCAATGCCTATTACGCTTGCTTCAGGCCTGAATAACGGGCGGAATGAATGATCAACCGACCCGTAGTGATGATACCCCATCCAATCCATTCCGTCCCGGACATCGGTTACCCGGAGCCTTTTGAACATATCGATCAGTTCTAGATTTTCCTGATTACTCATAAACATACCCTCCATAATAATTTTGGTTGTTCACCATTCATTGTAATATAAATAATTATTAAAAAACAAAAAACGGGAAGGAGTTACCTTCCCGTTTCACTTAACACAATCTTCGAATCTCCGTTATTTACCGATGCTTTTCATCCTGGCATAGGCGGCTTGATCTACCGCCAGCAGTTGATCGGACCCCAGAGTTTTTAAATTTTTGATATAGGTGTCCCAATCTTTTTCAATGTCGAGCTGTCCTGTGGCAAATTGCGCCAGGCATTGCTCTACATAATTTCTGATGTTTGTCCTGGTATCTGCCCATTGCTGAGTTTCGGCTGAGGTAAATATGACAGCTTCGGGGTATTGAGCCGGCTTAAACGGGAACATACCAATCATGGCCTGCCCCTGGAGATATTCCGCGTCCGAGGCGTTTCCGTTCCAGGCCAAAGCGGATGAACGGTCCAGATAATCAATGCCAAACTGATTCTGCCAGTGGGCATTGGTCATCATGCTGCCCCAGGTCAAAATGAGCGGCACAAAATATGGCTTAAACCGGTCTCCGTACAATCTGGTTTCGCCCTGCTGTATAAGCCGCCAATCCCTTCCTAACACGCCATAACGTGTATAAAGCGTGAAATCCGGATCGGACGCCTGGGCATCAAGCCAGCGGAATGCCGCTTCCGGGTTTGCGCAGCTTGAAGAGATGGCCCATGGGAATGTTGGTACCTGCTGGAAAAATACAGTTGTGGAAAAACCGCTGGGGCCTTCAACAATTGGTATTGGTTTATAAACCAGGCGCGAATCGTCGTCGTAAACGCTCAGGCCTGCGGAAACGGTTATCCCTACTTTATACGGCTTTGTGATGACTGTAGCAGTCAAACTGGCGGCGTTTTGGGTAATGGCAACATCCTCAAACAATTTTTCCTTGTAGAGTTTATTGATAAAACGCAGAGCGTCCCGGTATTCGGGCAGATCGTAATTATAAATAAGCTGGTTGTTCTTTATCAGCCAATAATTGCCGGTGGAAGCATAATCATTGTAAAAATACTGAAGGGTCAGCCAATCTAACAATTGCATTCTGTATCCGGTTCCTCCGGTTAAAGGAATTTCATCATTTTTATCCCCGTTGCCGTTTACATCATTATCCCGGACACCAATAAGGTATTTATAAAACCAATCCTGAGTGGGGATCTTGCCTTTTGTGCCTCCTCCTGTCCAATCAGCGGAACTCATTCCCAGTTTTTTGGCAAAATCTTCGTTATACCAGGCCCGGGCACCGTATTGGTTGGTAAAAATTGTATAATATTGCATATATCCCCAAATTTTACCGTTATCATCGGTCCCGTACAGCCAGGGATTAATACCATTCTGGGCAATAGCGGTTTGATCCACCGCTTTTTTGGTAAAAACCCCAACCTTGTCGATATAATCATTAAGCGGAATTATTACTCCTGCTTCCCCATAGGATTGGCGTACTTGATTGGTTTCGATTCCCAATTGTTTTATTATATCGGGCAGTTTATCTCCGCCGGCTACCTGTAACTGAAGTTTAACATTCCCGTCATTGCCCGTATCATACAGAATAAAATTAATTTTTATACCTGTCAGTTTTTCTAGATAACGTGTCAGATCATTGTCGTAATAATCACTGACATTTACGTTCACAGGCAAACCCAGGGTAAGCGTTACAGGGCTTTTTACAACAGGCAAGGTGCCTGGAGCAGTTAGATTGTTATCGCCCCCCCCCCCCCCCCCCCCTCTTTCTTGCCCTCCTTTTCCTTTCCCCCCCCCCCCACCCCACCACACGAACCACCAACAACCACCAAACCCAAACAAAAAATAAAAAACAAACATCATTTTTT
>WQZG01000055.1 GCA_009780855.1 Treponema sp. | reverse complement strand
GCCCCATGGGTCTTGGAACGATCGATTACGCCATTCACAATGAACGCAAACCTTCCTTAATTGTAGTCACCGATATTGACGAAGACAGGCTCCAAAGAGCGGCTTCTGTTTTGAATCCGGCCGACGCAGCCAAAGAGGGAGTAAAACTGGTTTATGTAAATACAAAAGACATACAGGACCCTGTTGCTGCATTAAAAGAAATCAATAACGGAAAGCTTTACAACGATGTTTTTGTTTTCGCACCTGTCAAACCTGTAGTGGAAATGGGCGATAAGCTGCTTGCCGGCGACGGTTGTATGAATTTTTTTGCCGGTCCTTCTGATCCGGCATTTTCTGCGATGTTTAATTTTTATAATGTACATTACGAATCACATCATATTGTGGGGACTTCCGGCGGCAATACCGATAACTTAAGGGAATCAATCGCAATGATGTCTGCAGGCAGGTTAAATCCTTCTTCCCTGATAACCCATGTCGGAGGTCTTAATGCGGTTGCGGATGCGACAATAAACCTTGATAAAATTCCGGGTGGCAAAAAGCTGATCTATACCCACAAGAACCTGCCGCTCACAGCCATTGCCGATTTTAACGAACTTGGCAGGTCAAATCCGTTCTGGAAAACCCTTGCAGAAATTACCGGCAGGAACAAGAACCTGTGGTGCGGGGAAGCCGAAGATTTTGTGCTTAAAAATGCGCCGGGTATTTAATCATTATGAAACAAACACTTGTAATCGGTTCAACCGTCATCGATATTATCATAACCATACCGCACATTCCTGTACCAGGCGAAGATATTAACATAAATAATCCGGATTACCGTCTTGGCGGCTGTGCGTATAATGTATTTGAAACACTGCGGTTTCTTGAAAGCCCGGCGATCTTGTGTTCGGCTGTAGGGACAGGAGTGCACGGGCGCATGGTAATGGAACGGCTGACATCAAGGGGTATAAAACCTCTGATTAATATTGAAGAAGAAAACGGCTGCTGTTATTGCCTGGTAGAACAAAACGGCGAACGCAGTTTTTTGTCCCATCACGGCGCCGAGTATATCTTTTACAAATCATGGCTTAAGGGAATGGACTTTACCGAAGTTGACAGTGTCTATATAAGCGGCATTGATGTGGAAGATCCAACCGGCATTGAGATTGTCGGGTTTTTGTATGACCATCCGAATCTGTCGGTATATTTTGCGCCAGGCCCCCGTATAATGAAAATTAATCCAAGCCGGATGAAAAAAATTATTGAGTTCCGCGACAAGGACGAAAAGGGGCCGGTGCTTCACCTTAATATGCATGAAGCCTGTGATTTTTCCGGGAAACACAATTATAAAGAAGCCGCACAGGCGCTCGCGGAAAGAACAAACAACGTTGTTATTATTACACTGCGGGAAAAGGGATGTTATAGTTACGATAAAAACGCCAGAGTCCCCGGCATTCATGCTCCCGGTTTCAAGGCAAAAGTGCTGGACACAACCGGAGCAGGAGACGCTCACTGCGGCGCGATAATTTCCGAGCTTAAGCAGGGCAAGTCGCTGGAGGAAGCCTGCAGGACAGCCAATCGTATAGCGGCTGCCGCTACAGAAATTCACGGTGTAGTACTGGATAAAGACGCCAGACTTCCGTAAGAATGCCCTCAAAAAACAATGAATGTTTATTATTATGAGTTTCCTGCCTGCAGGCTGGGAATCGTTGCGGAGTCCGGCTTTATTACAGAAATTTTTTTTGTTAAGGAACCGGACCGTAATATGGCAGGCCGGGATTTTACCGGCCGCGATATAATCGCCGCGGAAACTCCGCTCATAAAAGATGCTCATAAACAGCTTGACGAATATTTTAACAAAAAACGTAAAATTTTTGATTTGCCGCTTTTACCCAAAGGCACAGAATTCCAGCTTGCTGTCTGGAATGCACTTAGGACAATACCATACGGCGAGACCCGCAGTTATATGGATATTGCAGCTCTTATAGGCAATCCCAAAGCATGCCGGGCGGTGGGTATGGCCAACAACCGCAATCCCGTTGTAATTATAATTCCCTGTCACCGAGTAATTGGCAGGGACAAAAGCCTTACCGGTTATGGCGGCGGATTGGAAGTTAAACGGTTTTTACTGGAACTTGAGAATGTAATAGACACAAAATAATTACAGGTTGATTTCCATTATTCCGATATTATAACCGGAGAATGGATTGTGATTTACGGAATCATGTCTGATAATTCAATTCCTTCGCTGGGGTTCGCCGTTAATGTTCCCGCGGGTGAGAAAGCTGCTCTTCCTGTTGCTCCTTCTGACCTTGTTTATTCACATTTCAAGCACATTAACGGTGTGCCCGCGCCGGCCGGCAGCCATGGCGTTACAATCAGCAAACTTAATATTCTGGATATATTAATCGATCAAATGAGCCAAATCAATAAAACCAAAAATCCGGTAACCGGTCCGGATCCGGCATCCGGCGAGGGCGGGCTTGATGCCCTTATTAATTCGTACATGACACAAATTAAGCAGTCAAAAGACGCAAATGCGGTTATGCCATATATCACCGCGGCTTCGGCAGAAACCGGTTCCCTTTTTAATTTATTGATATAAGCGGTTATTAATAAGTGACTATTACTGTTCCGCATTTTGCCGCGCTTATCAAAAAAGAAGCTGTCCTTATTATCGCCGCCATGTTCGCCTTTATCTCCGCAATATTGATTCCGCCGGATTCCGGCTATTTTGCCTATATTGATTATTCGGTTCTTTGTATCCTGTTCTGCCTAATGGCAGCAGTCGCAGGATTAAAAAAGCAGGGGGTATTTGATCTCCTGTCCCAAAAAATTCTGGCCAGAATTTCAAGTGTAAAAATTATTTCTGTCCTGCTGGTAAATTGTGTCTTTTTTTGTTCCATGTTTGTTACCAATGATGTAGCTCTTATAACTTTTGTGCCTGTAACAATTGAGCTGTTTGCAGGGGCCGGGCGAAAAAAACTTATTTTTGTAATTGTAATGGAAACGCTGGCCGCCAACCTGGGCAGCATGCTCACACCAATCGGCAACCCGCAGAATCTTTATATTTATTCATATTATACAATGAACATCCTGGAATTTTTTAGGATAGTGCTGCCCGCAGGAATCCTGGGTTACATTATTATAATGGTTATAATGTTTGTATCCAAAAAAGAAAGCCTGGAAATAAAGTATAACATGAATGCTGAAGCCGGCAGTAAAAAATTTATATTTTTTTATTCCGTTCTTTTTATTTTTTGCATTGCCGCGGTTTTGCGGGCCCTGGATTACAGGATCTGCTTTCTGATTGTTCTGTGCTCTGTTTTTATTACAGATAAAAAAATATTTTCAAAAATTGATTACGGTCTTTTGCTAACCTTTTTTTGTTTTTTTATTTTTGTCGGCAATTTGGCGCGTATTGAATATGTGAGCAAAGCCCTTTCACAGTTCCTTGAAACAAGGGTTTTGTTAATAAGCATCCTTGGCAGCCAGGTAATAAGCAATGTCCCCGCGGCAATGATGCTCTCCGGGTTTACAAAAGATGTCCGCGGCCTTTTGCTCGGCGTCAATATCGGCGGGCTGGGTACTCCGATAGCATCCCTGGCCAGCCTGATCTCGTTCAGAATTTATTCCCGCAGCAAAGATTCTTCTCCCTCCGGATTTTTGGCCGTGTTTACCGTTTACAATGTTTCTGTTCTGATTTTACTTGCATTTGTATTTATTTTTACTTAATTTTTCTGTTTTGTTTGATTTTTTTTTATAAAAACACAATATTACATATAAGAGTTTATTCGTGAGAGCTAATTAAAAAAATAACTTCTTGCGGGTTATCATTACATTAATACGGAGTATATTGTGAAAATTATAAAAAATTCAAAAGAGGCCATGCATCATATCCGGGTAAAGCTTTATCCCAGTTATTTATCCCATAAAAAAGGGACTTATATCGCAAAAACAAACAATGAAGAAGTACTTGATATTGAAAAAATTTGTTCGGCAATAATAAGCCGCGGTGAATTTACAGGCAAATCTGAAACTTTGGCAGATTATGTAAAACTTTTTTTAAATGAAACCGTAAATCAGCTTTGCGGTGGTTTTGCCGTAAGCACAGGTTTCTACACAATTTATCCGAGTATAGGCGGTACCTTTGATTCTGTTAATGACAGCCGCAATAAAAAGAAAAACCCGGTTGGTTTCAAATTCCGCGTTCTGGCTCCGCTGCGTAAACTTACGGAAAGTATCGAAATTGATGTTACAGAGGTAGCAGAGGTCAATGCCTATATTGACGAGTACCTTGACTGTGATGAAAATCAGGTTAACAGCGTATTGATACCGGGTAATCTTTTTACCATTCTTGGCAACAAGATCAAGATTACCGGCGATAATCCTGAATGCGGAGTATATTTTGTACCTGTTGACGATCCCGGCGGGGCTATAAAAGCAACCCGTATCGCAGAAAACAACAACATCAGGATAACCGGCATAGTTCCAGCCGGGGTTAACGCCAATTGCAGGGTAGAGATAAGGACCCAATTTAACGGTTCCGCCATAACCTTACAAAGAGCGCCGTATATAATCAAAAGCGACTTTATTCTGGAAGCAGCCTAAAAAAATTAAAAATTAGAAATTAGAAATGAGAAATGAAAGAAATTTCGCACCTTTCGAGGCGGAACCTGGAATTCCAGGGTAAAGTCGCGGTACATTTTTCCCTTTTCATTTTTCCCTTCTCATTCCTCATTTCTTTTTCCTTCCCATTGCCTTATTTAACCCATATGTATATATTTGAGATATTGAAATTTACCATATAAAAACAAATTTCAGGAGTATAAAATGTACGAAAAAAAATCTGTTAAACTTGCCAACGGCGAGACTTACGCCTATATAGAACATGGAGAGAAAAACGCGGATAAGACTTTCCTGTTAATCCACGGCAATATGTCCTCATCGCTGCATTTTTTGCCGCTTTTTCTCCGTATGAACGATTGCCGCTTTATAGCGCCGGATTTGCGCGGCTTTGGAGATTCTTCCTATAATTCACGTTTTTCTGCCCTTTCTGAGCTGGCCGAAGATGTAAAACTGTTCGCGGACGCGGTTGGTATTAATAAAGCTCATGTCGTGGGCTGGTCAACCGGAGGCGGAATCGTTTTTGAGCTTGCCGCCCGGTACCCCAATCTTGTTGCTTCACTTTTTATTATAGAAGGCGTCGGTTACAGGGGTTACCCCTTATACAGAACAAAACCTGACGGGAGCCAGGAACCATATCCGAATAAAGACGAGCTTGCCCTTGATCCTGTTTCTGTTGCCCCGCCTCTTGCCGCCTTTAAAACCGGGAACGCTGAATTTTTTGACCAGCTCTGGAAAGCCGCAATCTATGTTAACAATAAACCGGCTGAGGCACAGAATAAAGTTTATATCGCGGAGACCCTTAAGCAGCGCAATCTGGTTGATGTAGACTGGGCCCTTGCCGCTTTTAATATGTCGGACAAACACAACGGTTATGCTGATGGTTCTGCATCTATAGGTAAAATTAAGTGTCCCGTAACAATTACCTGCGCCGAAATGGATCTGGTGGTTCCTCCGGCAACTTCCAGAGAAAACGCGGCCGCAATACACGGTTCGAAACTGCTTGAATATCCAAAATGCGGACATTCACCGCTTGTGGATTGTCCGGATAAACTGGCTGCTGATATACTCGCGGCATCCGGGTTAAAGAATAATTAATCATTCCGGGGAGCGTTTAATTGCCTCTGCCTTTGCCCGATAAATCCTGGTCCCAGGTTGACCTGGTAAGAGAAGTTTTCCACTACCAGAGCCGGTTTGAAGGCTCCACCATGGTTTTTAAAATAGATTTCCCGGTCACAGCCGACCCGCTTTTTCCTTCGCTGGTAAAAGATCTGGCACTGCTCGCCAATACCGGTTTTAAGGTAATCATTGTTCCGGGCGCCAAGGAATGGATAGATTCAGTTCTGAATGAATACGGTATTGTTTCCAAATACTGCGGCGATGTGCGCATCACAACCGAAACGGCCATGCCTTTTGTCCAGATGGCCGCTTTCCATACGGCTACACGTTTTATGACCGGGTTTTCCGGCAGCAGAACAGAAGCTGTAATCGGCAATTTTGTCCGGGCCCGGGGTCTTGGCGTTATTAACGGGACCGATATGGAACATACCGGTACTGTAGATAAATTTTATACTGATTCTCTTAACCGCGTTCTGGAACTCGGCATGATTCCGATTCTGCCGTGCATAGGCTGGAGTCCGTCCGGGAAGCCCTATAATGTACCCAGCGATGAAATAGCTTTCCAGGCCGCGGCCAAACTGGGCGCCATAAAACTCTTTATAATTTCGCTCAGCAAAGGAATAACTAAAGAACAATATAAAATTCCGGAATCTACAGAAATCGATAAGAACGGCCGTATTATCCGGCTTACGCCCCAGGAAGCGGCCCGTATTGTTGAAATCAACAGCAATGTGCGGACAGACGGAAAAGCTCTTGATGAACTTAGGCTTGCGATTAAAGCTTCATCCGCAGGTGTTGAGAGGGTTCATATTATTAACGGTGCAGAAGAAGGCGCGGTACTTAAGGAACTGTTTTCTAACCTGGGCGCCGGTACCATGGTTTATGCCGACGAATATGAATCGATAAGGGCTCTGCGCAGCCAGGATATTCCGGATATCCTGCGCTTAATGGAGCCGCTGATGCAGCAGGGTTATTTAATCAGGCGCAGTCCGGAAGATATCCAGGATAAAAAGGACGATTACGCTGTTTTCGAAATTGACGGCAGGATCCATGCCTGTGGAGCTCTGCACGATTGGGGAGAAAACCAGGGCGAGATCGCGGCTCTTGCAACAGATTCCGGTTATTCGGATTTGGGAATGGGCCGGCGCATAGTCCGCTATTTTACCGACAGGGCCCAAAAAGCCGGTATGCGGAGGGTTTTTGTTCTGACCACCCGCACCCACGACTGGTTTGAATCTTTGGGTTTCAGGGAATCAACGGTTGAAAGTCTGCCGTCAAGGAAACGCGATACCTATGATCTGTCGCGGAACAGCAAAGTATTTTCACTTGAATTGTAATTTTTTTATCTGTAATATTTTTATCAAATGCCCAGAAGCCTAACCTGCGATGTCGTGACCCTTATGGTAAAACCCAGCGGCGATTCCAACCGCGAAGCCTGGTTTTTAAGCGCCCAGGAAGGCGTTATCAAGGCTACTGTTTTTGGCGGACCCAAAAGCAAACTCCGTTCACAGGCTGCTCCGTTTAACCAGGGTAAACTATATATTTACCATGACCCAGTCAGGGATTCAAATAAAGTTATTGATTTCGATGTTCAATTGTGGCGGCCGGGTCTGCGCGAAATGTATGAACGGATTATGGCGGCAAATTCATTGGCAGAAACCGTACTCGCGACCCATGCAGGCGGTTCTTCCTATGGGACCGCTCTGGAACTGGCTTCCGGCGCGCTTGACTGCCTGGAAACCGCCGATGAAAAAACCTGCCAAAGAATTTTACTTCAATTTTTTTGGGCATGGACCGAACTCCTGGGGGTTAAGCCCGATCTTAATCATTGTTCTGTCTGCGCTTGTGATATAAAGTCTGATGAGATATTATGTTATAGTCCGGCAGAAAGTAATCCGGTTTGCGCAAAATGCCTTGCCATTAACTCCGCCGGACACTTGGGCAGGGTTTCTGAAATTACCGTTGGGCCCGGCGCGCGGCGCTGGCTTGCCGCCGTGGAAAACGCAGGGCCAAAAAACGCGCTCAAGTTTAATCTGGATACAGTTTCATTTGACCAGGCGCGCAGTTTGGTCCTTTCGGTATTGACTGAATCGGTGGGCAGGCGTCTTCCCCTTTGGGATTATTAGTAAAAATTTTTGGGAGGCTTTATGCGGGCTGTTGACATAATTATGAATAAAAGGGCCGGCAAAGAGCTTACCCGGCAGGAGCTGGAATTCCTTATCGGCGGTTATGCCGCAGGAAATATTCCGGACTACCAGGTTTCCGCCTGGGCAATGGCCGTTTTTTTTATGGGCATGACTCCAATCGAAACAGCCGCTCTTACCCGGGTTATGCTTGAATCTGGCAGTAAAATTGATTTGTCCGGCATACAGGGTCCTTTTGTCGATAAACATTCAACAGGAGGGGTTGGAGACAAAACCAGCCTTATACTGGCGCCCATTGCGGCCAGTCTTGGTATAAGAGTACCAATGATGTCCGGCCGGGCTTTAGGTCATACCGGCGGCACCCTTGATAAACTTGAATCCATTCCCGGTTACCGCACATCTTTACCGGCCGATGAATTTAAGAACATTATCGCAGCGGACGGTTTTGCCATGACCGGCCAGACCAAAGACATAGTTCCTGCTGATCGTCTGCTTTACGCGCTCCGCGATGTGAGCGCCACGGTTGAATCAATTCCGCTTATTACCGCAAGCATACTTTCCAAAAAAGCCGCTGAAGGAACCAAAGGCCTGGTCCTTGATGTAAAATTCGGTTCCGGCGCGTTCATGAAGGAAAGCGCTGAAGGCAAAAAACTCGCGCGTTCGCTGGTTGATACCGGCGCGGCCCTTGGGCTAAGTGTAATTGCCCTGCTTACCGACATGAACGAACCGCTGGGCAATATGGTCGGCAACTTCCTCGAAGTGGAAGAAAGTCTTGACTGCCTGGAAGGCAAAGGCCCCGCAGACTTAATGGAAGTTACATTGGAACTGGCCGGCCGCATGGCATTCCTGGGAGGAAAAGCCAAAGACTCAGCCGAAGGCCGCCGCGTCTGCGAAAAGACTTTGGCAGGCGGGCAGCCCAGGGAACTGTTTTTAAGAAATATCAAAAGTCAGGGCGGGAACCCCGATGAAGTTTTGCGGATTAGAGGCAATTACCGTTCGCCTGTCAGCGCGGAAGTAAGGGCAGGCAGCAACGGCTATACTTCCGGGATTGACGCCTGGAAAATCGGCCACGCCTGTGTGCAGCTTGGAGTAGGCCGCAACCGCACCGAAGACAAAGTGAGCCCTGTGGCAGGCGTGCAGTTCTTTGCCAAAAGCGGCGCCAAAGTTACGGCCGGAGATCTCCTGATGAAAGTCTGGGCCGCGGACAGGGAAGGACTGCAGGCAGCGCTGCCACAGTTAAATGACGCGGTCGCATATTCGCAGACCATGCCCGCCAAAAGAAATTTGATCCTTGAGGAAATCTCATGAAAAAAAATTTAACGAAAGATAAAAATTAATGAAAGAAGAAATTTAATGAAAGAAAAAATTTTATGAAATGGGATAAAAAAGAAATTCCGGGCGGGCTTGTAAAAAACCTTGCGGAAAAATTCGGCTGCGATTTGCTGATGGCTTCTGTCCTGATGCGCAGGGGTATTACCAAAGCGGATGACATCTGCTTTTTTTTGGAAGATGATCTGCGTTACCTGCATAATCCTTTTGACTTGCCCGGCATGGAAGACGCGGTGGAACGGATACTGGCTGCGCAGGAAGAAGGCGAAAAAGTTCTTGTTTTCGGCGATCGCGACGTAGACGGGATTTCCGGAACCGCCCTGCTTACGCAATACCTGGAAACTTTGGGCGTGGATGTTTCCTGGCGTGTTCCCTCAGGAGATGATCCTTACGGATTATCCGCAAAGGCAGTGGATGAATTTGCCGCAGACTCCGGCACGCTTATAATTACCGTTGACTGCGGTATTTCAAATACCGGCGAAGTTAAAAAAGCCAATGAACTTGGGATCGATGTAATAGTCACCGATCATCATAACCCCCAGGATGAACTGCCCGGCGCTTATGCCATCGTAAATCCCAAGCTGGCCAATTCCAATTATCCTTTCAGGGATTTGGCCGGATGCGCTGTTGTATACAAACTGGTTACCGCACTGCGTTTTGCACGCAGCAGCGAACTCTACGGCCAGCCGATTTGCCTTTTAAATACACGGCCGGTCAATGATTCCTGGATCATAGAAATCGCCAAACTTCGGAACATGTCCCGTATTGCAAACCTCTCGGAAACCATAGTACCCGACCCTGCGGGAGGACGTTCGGTTGTAAGCATCGGCAATACCAGGCTGCCGGCATTTTTGCAGGGCCAGCAGATTCTGGTATGGGACGCGCCGCTTCAAAAACGTATTCTCAATACGATATTCGGCGCCGCTGTAGAAATTAATATGCTGGACATCGCGCCGGAGATTGGAAAGGAAATTCCGTCCGCTGCCGGGAAAAGCCTTTTGCGGATCCGCGAACTTTCCCGCATAGCCAAATACAGCGAAAACGAAACCGGTGAGCTTGATGTTTTTATTAGTCTTTTTAATTCATTTATTAGAAAAAAAGAAAAGCGCGCCGATGACGGAGATTCCGCGGATCTTCAATTGGCGTGTCTGGGTACGATTGCAGATATTATGCCCCTTATTAATGAAAACAGGATCATTGTAAGACAGGGTCTTAAATCCCTGCGGGATAATCCAAGGGCAGGGCTGGCAGATTTACTTTTTAAACTTGATCTTGGCGGCAAAAAAATCGGCGCCAATGAGATTTCCTGGCAGTTATCGCCTGCGATAAATTCCGCCGGCCGCATGGGAAATCCCCGCAAGGCAGCCGCCCTGCTGCTGGAAAAAGATACCAATATACGCGATACACTGGCAGGCGAACTTATTGTTATGAACGAGGAACGCAAAAAGCTGGGAGCGGAAACCTGGACTCTTGTTGAACCGCTCGCGGGAGAAAGCCTGCAATCTTTCAGCGGTAATTTATCTGTAGCCTGCAGCGAAAAAATCCCGCGCGGTGTAACCGGAATTATGGCCAACCGGATGATGAACCGTTTTAAGGTGCCTTCCATGGCAGTGTCCGCCGGCGATACTGTAGTTACAGGTTCACTGCGTTCGGTCCGCGGCTATGATTTAAGATTTTTGCTTGAACCCTGCGCTCATCTTTTTGTTGACTGGGGCGGGCATGATTACGCGGCCGGTTTCAGCATGAATAAAATTAACTGGCCGGTTTTTCTTGAGCGTTTAAAAACCGCGTCGGTAAATATTGAACTTGAAGAAATCCGGGATGAAGAAATTATTGTTGACGCGGAATTACCGCTTAATTTTTTAACTCCGGATATTTTTAAATTGATAGATCGTTTTGAACCGTACGGCGAAGGCAACGAGCCCCTGACATTTATGGCCCGGGGAGTCCGCATTGAGGCCATAAGCCTGATGGGCAAGTCGGAAGCGAAACATGTCAAACTTACCCTTGACGCCGGAAAATACAAATGGCCTGCGGTTTACTGGCAGGCGGCGGATAAAGTTAAAAAAGAATTTGATTTGGATGACAGGGTGGATCTTTGTTTTAAAATCGGCAGGAACTGGTATAACGGCAATGAAACGCCGCAAATAATAGTCAATGATCTTAGGCGGAGCGGACAATGAAAAATAAATTTTTTTTGCTTTTGGCTTTTTTGCAGGCAGCTTTTTTATTGACGGTTCCCATGGTGTTTGCCGGAGGCGTCAATGATGATCCTGTTGAGGTTTCAATCCCTCCGGAGCCGCCTGCGCCGCCCGCGGAAACCGGCCCCTGTTTTGCCGTAATTCCTTCCAGGGTCACACCCGGGGAACCTGTAACAATTGCCTACACCGATGATTTTACCGGGCCGGGCAGTACGGATTTTACTGCTGTGCTTTTTAACAGCGCGGGAAAATCCCTACTAAAAGCTGGACTCTGGAATTTTACAAAGACCGCCGGCGGCAGGGAAGTCAAGGCGGGGATTCTGGCTGTTCCCGCAACAGTAAATTCCGGCCCGTATTTTATACGCATACAGGCCGTCAACAGGACTGTCATTGACCTGCCGCTTGTTGTCGAAAAACGTGATTTTGTAAGCGAAGTAATCGATCTTAACGAAGAGAACACCAATCTCCGCACAGTACCGGATCCCCAAAAAACCGCGGAATCCGATAAACTCTGGGCAATCCTGTCGCATACCGGTACAGAAATTTTTGACGGCGGCCGCTTTACCCAGCCGGTCAGCACCGAACGGCGCACCAGTTTTTACGGCGATCGCCGCGTTTATAAATACATAGATAATACAACCGATACCGCCATTCACGCCGGAATTGACTTTGGTGTCCCCACCGGGACAGAAGTACATGCCTGCGCCGCCGGCCGTGTTGTGCTTGCTGCTTTCCGTATCGTAACCGGCAATTCAGTGGTACTGGAGCACCTGCCCGGAGTTTATTCGATTTATTACCACATGGACAGGATTGCGGTCAAAGCAGGCGACATTATAAGCTCCGGTACAGTTCTTGGCTATTCCGGATCCACCGGCCTTGCCACCGGCCCCCACCTGCATTGGGAAATCCGGGTAGCTACCGAATATGCTGACCCGGATATTTTTATGGCCAGGGCGGTCCTTGACAAGGATGAAATTTTACGTAATCTTGTAAGTTACTGATTTATCTGACTGACTTATCTAGCTGATTTATCAGCAGCTTACTGTAAATTTAATTTGACCGTACGGAAGGGAGGTGAATACTTTTGGCTCATATCATCGTAGATGATAACGAGATGCTGGAAAAAGCCATTAAGCGTTTTAAACGGATGGTTGAAAAAGAAGGCATCATCCGTGAATTCAAGAAACGCGAGTATTTTGAGAAACCTTCGACGATCCTAAACCGCAAGAAGAAGGCAATTGCGCGCAAGCTGTTTAAAAAATCCCGCAAGGGGCGCAATGATTATTAATTCTTATTGAAGTTAATTTTAAAGAAGGACGGTTTTCCCGCCCTTCTTTTTTTATGCGCACCGGTAAAAGTAATATCGCAATAATTTATTCTAAATATTCCCTTACTGATTCAGCCAGGGTTTTGTAAATCCAGGCCCTCTTTTCATCGTTGTGTTCCAGCAGTGTAAAACGGAAACCGGGCAGGCTGCTGGCAAAACCAGATAGCGGTACTACACAGATACCGGTGGAAGCCAGCAGCCAGTAGACGAATTGTTTGTCAGGCATAAGACCTTTTATTGTTTCTGTTATATAAGCTTTTAAATCGCCGCTGCAAACGGGCAGACAATGTTCGGTTTTTGTTTCGTTAAAATCCCCTTCAAATACCGCTGTGGCGTACAGTGCGCCGCGGGGTTTTTTCATAAATATACCCGGTATGTCCCTGAACGCTTCTTCTGCCTCATCTGCCCTTCTCCCGAACATCGCCGCCCTTGCGGCCAGATGCGGGCCGTAGCGGCTGTCGCCCATAATTTCGGGGATACAGAGCTGGGGCAGGCTAGTTGAACAGACCTCCAGGCGTTTGGCGTCAAGGAGGCTTCTTACATAGGCGTCAAAACAGCGGTCTGATTTACGGTTGTAGATTTCTGCCCAGCCGCAGCGTGCGCCGGGCCACGGCACTTCCTTGGAAAGCGAACGCAGAGCAATGCCGGGGACATCGCCGATTACCTGGGACAGGGCCGCGGTCCCAAAGCTGCCGTAAATAATATTGGCATAAGTCTCGTCGCAGATAATAAACAGGCCGTATGTTTTTGCTATGCGGATAAATTCCATAAGTACTTCCGCGGGGTAGACCGCTCCTGTAGGATTATCCGGGTTTATTAAAAGCAATCCGGCAACTGAATCGTTGTACCTGACCTTGAGTTCCACATCGGCCATGTCAGGCATCCAGTCCCTGTGCGGATCCAGTTTATAGGTTAAATGTTCGTAACCGGAATGCGCGGCTTCCGCGGACGAAAGGGTAGAGTAGGCCGGCGACGGTCCCAGAACCCTGGCTTCCCTCCGCAAAAAACCGAATACTTTTGCGACCGCGTCTCCCAGGCCGTTAAAAAATAAAATGTCATCCGCGGTAATTCGCGCGGCCGTTAATCCCGGCAAATGGTTTTCCAGATCCGGCCGTTTGTTAACCTGTGCCGAAAGAAATTCCCGGGCGCAGGATGCGCCTTCTGTTTCTGAATACGCGTAGGAAAGATTCTCCCCGGCTTTTTTGCTGACAATAGATTTGATCCAGTCAGCTACCGGTTCGCCCTTTTTTACCGGATCCCCGATATTCTCCCATTGAACGGGAATGTGCCATTTATCCAGGCTTTTGGCGAACGCCGTTATCTCCCGGATCTCGTACCTGAGTTTTCCCGCTCCCGGATGTAAAATGTCCCTTCTCATGTCTGCTCCCCTGCCGTTCCCCTGATTGCGGAATTAATTTCCCGGGCATAGCTCCTGGCGCCGACATAAAAAAAAGCCGCGTACCCTTGAGCAATGCTCACTGAGGGCCGCGGCCTGTTTAATAAAAATTAACAGTTAACCGCGATCCTCCCGGATAGCGGCTGCTGCTGCGAGACTAATGTTATTAATAAACCTAAATTGATTCATTGGTTATTATTATGTTTTTATTTTGGAAAATGTCAATGCCTGCGGCATTGGCTCTTTTATGGAATGGATTGACTGGGCGCAAGATGCGCCCTGCGGGTCAATGCCGCTGCCATTCAATGACACTGCCATCCAATAATATTGCGCGTTTCGCGGCTGAAGATGATTCCGATTTCTATTAGTATTTTCCCGCTGTCTGCGTAGATCGATGCATAGTCTTTATCTTCAATCTGTCACATTGCATCTTCGACAGGTTTATCTACCTTAAACTCAAATATGTAAATGTAGTTATCTGTAAATACTACGCTGTCCATTCTTCCGTTTGCAGTATGAACTTCATTAACACAGCGTAATCCCAATATATTGATAATATTGGAAACCGCGAACTCGAAGTAGTATTCGGTAATTTTGCTGCTGAGCGAATAATCAACCTTGCCCAGAAATAATTTCAGCAGGTTTAAAAAATCATCCGGTTTCCCGTCAAGCAGCGCCCTGACGAGGCGGGTATACATGGAAGCCGCCAGTTTTTCATCTGCTTTGGAATAATTGGATGAAAGAAATCGCGCCAGACTTTGCCTGATTTCAATATTCGGATAATTGAGTTTATACAGGCCCGTTGTTTCATCGTAATCAGAAATGGTTAAATATCCGGACTGGTATAACAGGGGAAAGAGCGTTATTGCAGTGTCCCTGTAATCGGCAAAGTCACCGGCTTTCATTTCCGCTTCTTCAATTTCGGCAGCATTTACATTTTTTGTTTCCAGATACTTTATTAGCGGAGCTCCGGTCATGCTCCAATAGAAATCAAATTCAGCCGCTTTATCGAAATGGTTTAATAATCCATAAATATTGTAAACCGATAATTTTTTTTTGGTAAAAAAATATCCATTATAGTATTCTTTCATTTTGTTGATGTACTTTTCACGCCCGCCGTACCTGGGTGAATAAGCGTCTATCTCCGGCGCGAAAACTGTTTCGAGTTCTTCCTGCGTTATTCCGCAGATATCACAATATTCCGGCATCATTGATATGTCGTTAGCCTGATTCATTCCGGAAAACAGGCTGACCTGCGCAAATTTGGTAACCCCGGTAATAAACGAAAACCGCAAATACCTGTCATTTTGTTTTAATACGCTGTAAAACCCTTTGAGTCTTTCCCGTAACCGCAGATTTAATTCCGGTTGATTTATGGTACTTAATAGCGGGTTATCGTATTCATCGATAATAACAACAACCTTACCCAATTTCTCAGACAGTCCGGTGATAACACGGTCAAATCTGTCAGCGGCATTTTCACTTCTTTCAACAGATAAACCATATAAACTGCACACCTTATCCAATTGAGTATTCAAAGTTCCTACAAACGTTTCTGCTCCGTTATCAGTAAAATCATTGGCCCCCAGAGCCAGGTGAATTACCGGATGTACTTTCCAGTCCCAATCGGTATTTGATACCGCCAGTCCGTCAAAATATTCTTTCTGTCCAAGGAACAGCGCTTCTATGGTAGAACACAAAAGCGACTTCCCGAATCGCCGCGGACGTGCCAAAAACACCGCTTTATACCTGGAAGCCATATTGTAAATATGCATGGTTTTATCAACATACACATCGTAATTCTCACGGAGTTCAGAAAAAGTTTGTATTCCGCCAATCGGCAGTTTTCTTTTTATCATCGATTTTTCTATTATACTATAAATTCCTGAACACCGCGTCAAACTGCCTGCATACCATCTGCGCGGCCTGTCTGCCAGTAACCAGCGCAACAGGGAGGCCTCCGGGCGAGTTGAGCCTGTGGCCGGCAAAATACAATCCGCCGATATTTTTTACGGCGCAGGGGTAAGTCTTCATTTTTTCTCCAGCGCCGACTACGCTCATCCATGAACCGTGATAAGCGCCTGTGTAACGTTCGTATGTCAGCGGGGTGGCTATGTCCAGAACTTCGATATTCCCTTTGGCCTGCGGGAACTTGCGGCAAATTTCCCTGCTTATCTGATCCGCGAGGTTACGTTTTTCTTCTTCATAACGGCCTTCATCTTTTGCTTTTTTCCAAAAATCATATGTATCGCCCAGGAGCGTTGTTGTCATCGCAGTGCATCCGTCCGGTGCATAGTCTTTGTATCCGGAATAATTGTTGAAGGCGATTTCCTCCGCGGCAAAGCCGGCATAGGTAATTGGTTTTTCCGGAATCCATGCAGGTATGGTTCCTTCCGGAATTTTTGCCCTGATTCCTGCGCAAATGAATGTACATACAGCCGGTTTTGTATCTTTACAAAGATCGGTAAGCCATTCCTCATTAAGCGGCACATCGAACAATTTTTGCGCGGCCGCCATTGTTTCCTGCGTTACTATTACGGCATCTGCAGCAATTGTATTGTCTGTGGTTTGCTCCAGTGTTACGCCTGTTACAATATTATTTTCAATGTTTACTTTTCTTGCTTTGGTATTTAATAAAAGCTTGCCGTCCAAATCTGTAAAAGTTTTTGCCATCCTGCCGGTCATCGCAAGGGAACCGCTTTCCGGATAACCGCCGTCGCCGGTATCAAGTGTGGATAAAGTTGCAGCCAGACTGATTGCAGAGTAACCGGGCAACAAACGCATCAGTTGTTTTATACCGGGATGGCTGAATTGATCGGCGTACTGTTCACAGGAAATTTTATTTAATTTGGCCAGCAGCGGGAACGCGGGCAGCATTTTTAAAATCATGCCGGGTTTTATTTTCTGCGGATTTTGCGTCTTTACACCTTTTATGTCAATTACAGGCATCCGGAAACCCGAGAAAGCCTTAACGTCTTTTACCAGACGCTTTATTTGTTTTTTATCCTGCACAGATACCGCAATCAAATGTTTCGCGGTTTTTTCAATGTCCCTGTACAAATTGATAGTAAGGCCGTTGTACTCCACAGCTCTGAAGGGATCCTGATTAATAAGTTTTACGCTGTCATTTAACGCGCCGGTTTCTTCCCATAAACTGCGGAGTCCGGTTTTTTTGGATGAACCGGTCAGCCAGTGAATACCGCCTTCAAACAGATAACCTTTACGTTTCCAGCTTGTGCACATTCCGCCGGGAATGCTGTGCTGCTCGCAGACTGTAACGTCAAATCCGCTTCGCTGGGCGTATATCGCCGCTGACAGCCCGGAGATTCCCGCTCCGATAATTACAATTTTCTTTTTGCTTTCCACCAGGTTACTCCTTATTTTTTGGTAAATACTTCATTCCCATATAGGCATTGCCGTTACGCAGTTCTTCAAGCATCTGGTTAAGCCGCTTTTGTCTGGTTTCTTCGCGTTTGCCCCGCGTTATCCACCCGATGTAATCGTTGCGCTGATACGGCGGGCGCGCGTTGTATAGGTCCCATAGATTGCCTCTATCCAGGGCGGCCGTAATATAATCCGGTATTTCATGAACCTGCCGCGTCATTCTGCCGGTCCCGGCGCCTGATTTAACTGTTCGGGATTTTACTGCTCGGGATTTAACCGCGCCGGATTTATCTGCGCACAAAACCCGCCATTTGGTAATTTCGGCAATCAATTCAAAGTCAATTGGCTTGCCAATCGGGAACTGTATGCCGCCTTTCGTTGTTTTATAACCGGTCAATCGGTCTTTGAACGGTACTTGCGAAAGATCCCCCGGAAAAATTCCTATATGTTTTTTAAACACGGCAAAGTGAATTAAATTTACTCCCTGCCGGAAGGTCGGCATGTTCCAGGAAATTATTTCGGCTGCTTCCGGCGCTGCCTTTAAAATTGTTCTGCGCAGTTTATTAAGGGTCGGCCGCAGTTTTTCCGGCTGCGCGGCAATATATTCTTCGATTACTGTCATTTCGCTAAATTTACTACCTTTTCTATTTTAATTATTAATGATATACTAACCGATAATAGTTGTATAACCATATTTTTAAAATATGAGGGGAAAAAATGGCTAGTAAATGTACATTTTGCGGATCTACCGCTTACGGTCCCGGCTGTCCGGGCAGCACCAACGGCCTGCATATTCATAATAACGATGAAACCCGCTGCATAATGTGCGGTTCCAGATCATACGGCAACGGCTGCCTGCAGACGCCCACCAGAAAACATGTCCACGGCCACGGCGGCATGAAGTGCATCTGGTGCGGTTCATTAAAAGTAGGTATGGGCTGCGAACACAGTCCAACCCACAGCCACGAACGCTGAAATTTGATCGCGGCATACCGCGCCGCTGCATGCCGGGCCGCCGCCTGCCGGGCCGGCTGCCGAAACGCCTCAGTCCTTCCGGTTTAATCCTTCCAGGGAAAAATAAAACTTTTGAGGCTGCGGGTTCCGGTTCTTTCCCTTTCATCTATTAACAGCGCGTCCCATGGTATTTTTTTGCGGTTCGCGTCCGGATTTGCCTCCAGATAGTCATATTTTAATAATCTAAGGCGCATTCCTTCGTCAAGAAAAAGCAGAATACCGGCGGGCCCCGGAAACAAAAAAGCTAGAAATATCGAGATTACTGCCATTACTATATTATTCAAGAATGTAAAAATCGCAAAACCCGGATTATCAAAGAAAAAAACAAAACATTTCCTTATGATTTTTGTTATTTTTGTATCCAGCCTTGTACGGACCGCGAAGAAAAACTGAAAAGATAATATAGCCACAACCAGGGTCCAGAAGATAACAGCCGCCAGGAGCAGGCCGAACAGGGAATTCATGTTAAGGTAAAAACGCATAACCACGCTTACCAAAAGATACCCTATAAAAACTATTCCGCCGGCTATTAACCCCAAAGGCCAGCCGATTTTTAAATTGTTAAAAAAATCAACGAACCCGAACCCGGCGTAATCCGATACTGACTTGATGCATAGCGCCGAAGCGGACAAATATACAAAGCACCAAAGTATACCGATAAAGAGTACGGCCAGACCCAACAAAGGTACACTCTCCAGCAATGTCGGAATAAATACCGGTATTGCAAGAGAAGCGATAAACCCGAGGTTAAGCAATGCGACACGGAACAGATTATCCCAAAGGTCGAAAAAGTTTTTCTTGATAAGGAATCCAATCATATGTCAATACTAAGGTATTTTTTTGGATACGTCCACTAGTTTTTTGGAATCTTTATCTAAGTTTTTTTGCCAAGGATTTTTATCTAAAATTTTTTACCACGAACCTCACGAACTTGCGCGAACACGCACAAATGAAGAACGCGAGAAGATCTCTCACAGAGCCCGCCGAACCTTCGGTTCGCGAGTTAACTGAGGCACAGGGGTAAGAAAGATCAAGAAATTAAGTTTAAGAGAGAAAAACTAAAAGAGAAAAGCTAAGAAAATTTTTTAGGCTTCATTTCTTTCCTCTTTCCTCACTTTTATCTTTTCACTTCTCCTTCCTCATTTCTCCTTTCTGATTCCTCCGTGCCTTTGTGTGCTCTGTGAGAAATCTTCTCAGACTATTCCTTTCGTACCGGTTCGTTTGGTCTGCGGTCCAAAATGTTGCGGTCCCAAAATCCGGAACAATTTCTACCTGTACACCGGTCCCAGCGCGGCGCAGGCCCTGTAATCGGCGCTTTCGCTGTCCATGCCAAAACTGTTCCAGTAACTTGGCCGGTAAATATCGGCCGGATCAACATTGTGCATGCAGACCGGAATCCTTAGCATACTGGCCAGTGTAATAAGATCGGCTCCGATGTGGCCGTAAGAGAGGGAACCGTGGTTGGCGCCCCAGTTGGCCATTACCGAATATACGTCCCTGAACGGACCTGTGCCGGATGTACGCGGAGCGAACCATGTGGTAGGCCATGTCGGGTTTGTGCGGAAGTCAAGGTTGTCATGAACATTGTCCGGCATGGCTACCGTATAACTTTCGGCTATCTGCAGAACCGGCCCCAGGCCTTTTACCAGGTTGAGCCGGCTCATTGTCACCGGCATGTCGCCTTCTGAAATAAAGTCCGATGAATAACCGCCGCCGCGGAAGTAGCCCAATTCGGCGTACCGCCAGCTTACAGCGTCCAGGCAGGCGCCGGCTTCTTTGGAGGTAACTTCCCAGAAAGGTTTTACCGCCGGTTTGCCGTTCCTGCGCTGTTTGCCGGTGCCGTCGATTGCCGCGGCGCCGGAGTTGATAAGGTGGATCAGGCCGCCGGAGGCTTTGCCTTCCGGTTTGTAACCGGTAACCCGCTTGATTGCGTCGGGGCTCCAGTAAGTTCTTACGTCGGCGAATATTTGCGCGGTTCCGGTGAGCAGGTGGCCAAAAAGCATGCAGGTTCCGTTGAGACCGTCATTTTCGGTGGCTACCAGATAAGGTGAACGGATGCCGTTCCAGTCAAAAGATGAATTCAGAATGGCTTCCATAAAATCCCCGTTGGGGAAATGATCTGTCCACTGCCGCTGTCCCTGGAAACCTGCCAGTATTGCGTTGTGTCCCAGAGCCTCTTCGTCCAGGCCTTTCCGCTTGAGATCGGGATTGCCTATCATTAAATCCCTTACTATCATTGCCATTTTAACAACGGTTTTCCAGACTTCTTCCTTCTTTTTGGCGTCGTGCTGGTCTTTTTTGGGATTAATATCCGGGCCTTCTTTACAGTTGGCCTGTGTCCATTCAAGGGCGCGTTTGTATTCACTGTTGGAAAAAATTTTTTCGTCAAAACGGCGGACGAGCTCGGACATGTCAACGTACTCGTTGCGCATGCCAAGATAGTCCTGGAAAAAGTCCGCGTTGGCGATGGAACCGGCTATGCCCATGGAAACCGATCCGACCGACAGGTAACTCTTGCCCCTCATCCAGACAGCCGCCAGGGCTGATCTGGCAAAACGAAGAATTTTTTCTTTTACATCCGCCGGTATTTTGCTGATGTCAGCCATGTCCTGTACATCCCTGCCGTAAATACCAAAAGCCGGCAGGCCCTTCTGCGAGTGCGCGGCAAGGACAGCGGCCAGATAAACCGCGCCGGGACGGTCGGTTCCGTTGAAGCCCCACACGGCTTTGACCGTTAACGGATCCATATCCATGGTCTCCGAGCCGTAGCACCAGCACGGTGTAACCGTCAGGGTAACGCCGACATTTTCTTTGGAAAACTTGTCCTGGCAGGCCGCAGCTTCCGCTACTCCTCCGATGCAGGTATCTGCAATTATGCATTCAACCGCCATGCCGTTTGGGTGCCGCAGGTTTTCGCTGATTAATTTGGCTGCGGCTTTTGCCATTTCCATTGTCGGCGCCTCAAGCGATTCGCGCACGCCGCGGCGGCGTCCGTCAACTGCCGGCCTAATCCCTATTTTGGGCAGGCTGCCTTTGTAGCGGTAAACAGGATTGTTCATTACAAGAGAAGAAATATCGGCCATAAGGTCCTCCAAAAAAATTATTTTATCAAACAGGAGCCGACCGGTTATACCGGAATGACTCCCTTTTTAAGTATTACGTTGCCGTATTTTACAGTCTCGCCTGTCATTACAACCGCATACGCTTTTTTGGTTCTTTCATAAAAAGCGAACCGTTCGATCCGTTCCGTTGCAGGGGTGCCGGGCCAGATCCTGTCGATGACCGCTCTGTAAGAAGTTTCCACCGCCGGGTCCAGTTTATCTGAACCGTGGGCGGCCATCATTATTACCGGATGATCAACAGCATAGTCAAGGTTGATTAATTTTAAGATACCATCCAGGAGTGCCGGAATCCTGATGCCGTCAGCGCGTATTACGCGGGAGTTGCAGGAATCGCCCGGGAAGAACGCGTCCGCCAGTACGATTTCGTCGCCGTGGCCCATACGGAAAAGGGCATCCAGCAGCTGCGGGTTTATGACCGGTGAAATGCCTATTAACATGGTGTTATTGTCGGCTTTGGGGTCTTGTTTGTCAACATATGTATTGAGATATTATTATGATATGGCAGAAAACCTTTCAATCCTGATAGTATTTACCGCCGGGCTGCTCTCGTTTCTCTCACCCTGCATACTTCCGCTGGTTCCGTCTTATCTGGGAATCCTTGGAGGGGTAGGCATTAAATCCAAAAAATCCGGCGGCGCCGCAGACGATAATAAAACCGTGTCCGGCCGCGGCGATACCGGGCTGTTTTTATGGACAGCTTTTGGTTTTATTCTGGGATTCAGCGCGGTATTTATTGTAATGGGCCTTCTGCTGAATTCCGTATTTTTCCTTTTGGGCGGCTTGATGGTTTATGTAAATATTGCGGCAGGCGTAATTGTTATTATTCTGGGCCTCAATGTTATTTTTGATTTCCTTTCATTTTTAAATTATGAAAAGCGTTTGTTTGCGGGTCCGGCCGCACGGCCCGGATATACAGGGCAGGCAAATACCGGGGGAGCATCCCTGCGCGGACTTGCGGCAGCATTTTTGGGAGGCGCGGCTTTTGCTTCGGGCTGGACTCCCTGCATCGGACCTGTTTTAACTTCCGTACTCCTGCTCGCAGGCCAGAGCGGCAAAACCGCCGCCGCTGTTTTTTATCTTGTTATTTATTCGGCGGGGCTGGGGATTCCGTTCTTTTTATGCGCGCTGTTCTTTGGCATGTTTGTTAAATTTTTCGCAGGGATAAAAAAATATCTGCCCCTGATCCGCAGGATTAGCGGTATACTGCTTATAATAATCGGGATAATGATTTTATCGGGAAAATATTCAGCCCTTAACGGGTATCTGCAAAAATATGTTTCCAATACGGCCAAAACGCAGGAAACCTTTCCGCCGGAGACTGTCAAGGTATTTTCGGACGCCGGCCTTACTTTGTTTAAACAAAAAGTAACACCTGTGGATTTCGCGCTGCAGGCAGCCGTGTCCAATGTACCGCAGACTCTGGCAAAACCAATAAGTCTTGGCGGTTTAAAAGGAAAAGTCGTGTTCCTTAACTTTTGGGCAACATGGTGCGGCCCCTGCAGAATGGAGATGCCTTCGATACAGGCCCTTTATGACAGGTACAGGGACAGCGGTCTGGAAATCCTTGCCGTGAATGCCGGGGAAAGCAGGCCCGAGGTCCAGGCTTTTCTTGATGCGAATAAAATCACCTTCCCGGTCCTGCTGGATACAGATAACAGAGTGAACATGGCTTACGGTGTCCAGGCGATTCCGACTTCTTATCTGATCGACAGGGACGGGATGATAATAATGCGCCTCACAGGAAGCATAGATTGGAACACCCCGCAAATACAGGTTGCCATAGAGTCAATTCTGAAATAACATTGGGGTGTAAAACTTATAAAATTAAGTTTTGAAAGTCCATAAATTCAGGGAGGAGCAAAATGCCTTTTATTCATGTACGCGCTTACAGCGGCAGAGATATGGAAACCAAGAAAAAGGCGGCCAATGCGATAATGAAGGCCGCCAGCGAGGCGATGGGCGCTCCGGAAACCGCGTTTACCATTGTCTATGAAGATGTTGACCGCGATGTTTGGGAAAAAAATGTTGTAAAACCGATCATGGAACCGCTTCGCGATAAAATGTTAATCGATCACGGGAAACCTGTTTAATCAGAATTGTCTGTTTAATCGGAATAACCTGATTTATTTTTCTGCAAGCTCTGCCGCCGCTTCCTTTACCTGATCTATTGCGGCCTGGTAATTTTCTTTTAACGCGGTCATGTTCTGGTTATAAAACGTTATAAACTCCGGATCCTGGAAGGGGTCAAGAGCCACTTTTTTGCCCAGACGTTTGGCGATTTCTTCTTCCTTCTGTTTGAGCTTGGGCGCGTACTGGCGTTTTATAGCTTCCTCGTACTGGGCCGCGTCTTCCATGTACTGATGGAGGACCTGGGAGAGTTGTTTTGCCATTTGGTTAAAATGGCTGTCGCCGAATATTACCTGGAGTCCCTTTACCGCGGTTTCGACCCTCGTAAGGATTTCTTCGGTATCGGGCAGTATAAGCTGGGAATACAGAACATCGTAAATACCCTGTTTAAGGCTCTGCTTTTCTTCCCTGGGGCATTTTTTTATTTCTTCCTCAATGGATTTTTTGGGATCGTCCAGGAACCCATTTGCAATCTTTTTTCCTTTTTGTTTTGACTCAAACTGGCTGGCTATTGTTTTGTCACCTTTGACGGATTCAGTTTTTTCCAATGCAATTTCCAAAGCGCTTTTTATTCGGCCCATTTTTTTCCTCCTCCCTTAAAATCGTAAAAATTTTTTTC
>WQZG01000054.1 GCA_009780855.1 Treponema sp. | reverse complement strand
TGAAATGCCATAAAACGTTGTTATATCTTGTGATATAACTTGCGGCCTTGGTGGAACTGGTAGACACGCCAGCTTGAGGTGCTGGTGCCGAGAGGCATGGAAGTTCAAGTCTTCTAGGCCGCAAAAGAAAAGATCACTACATTGCAAAAAAAATTCAACATACCGAAAAAATATCCAGAAGACTTGAACTTCCGTAAGGCGCGCCGAGCGGATGCGAGGGATAGGCGCCATGGATGGCGCCGGCAGCGCCTGGAGGCGGCCTGGAGTCCCTGAGCAGGAGCGAAGGGACGGAAGGTTCAAGTCTTCTAGGCCGCAAAAGAATTAGATCATCCAAATAGAAAAAAAATTATAATCCAATAAGTGTCCAGGGGATATAAACTTCCGAAGGCTGTGCGAACCAACGGGAAGAAATTTGGTATGAACGAATATACAGTTTTATTAAAATGGGACGAAGAAGCCCATGTATGGTTCTGCACCAGCGAAGATATCCCAGGTTTGATTCTGGAATCAGGTTCACTTGACGCGTTAATGGAACGCGCACGCTACGCTGCTCCAGAGCTGTTGGAACTTATGGGCTGTGATCCTGCAAGCTCGTCTCTTTCATTTAAAGCAGAGAGGCATTCGGCGGTATTTGCTTAATGGCCGAATATGAAAAAAAGTCCTAAGCAGGCCGGATGCGGCCTGCTTTTCTGTCAGAATGCCTGGGAAAGTTCCTTGCGGATTTTATCCAATTCGGTTTCCGACATCTGGGTTTTGGCGCGGATTTCATTATCAGGCATGTTTTCGGTAATTAGCTGTTTCGCTTCCTGGTACATTTTCGAGTAGTCTGCAGATTGAAGTACAGCGCTTGCCCTCATTCCCTGTTGGCTTATATCGACCTGAATGCCTGGTTTACTGTAAGAAATCGTTTCGGGCTGCTGCTGCGGTTCGGTAATTGCTTTTCCGGGCTGAAGCTGCTGCGGAACAACGGCATTAGACGCTTTTTTGCTTAATTCTGTGATGTCATTCAAGGCAGAATTGTTAATTGCGGTTACGTTTTCCATAATCAAGCTCCCTTAAAATATTTTACTAATTTTTACTACTTTATTATCGGTATATATTATACTTTTTAACAGTGCCTAATTACCAGTACCGGCCGATGGCGCCGGGCGTCTGCATTTCCCGGAACGCGGTTTGAGACTGATGAATAATACGGGAGGCAGCTGCATTTCCTGTTTATGAACTGCCTCTTAATATTAACTCTTAATTACTTTGACCGGTCATATGCCGCCTGAGCTGTTGTAAGCCATTGCTGCAGGCCAAGATTATCTAGTTCTCTCAAGTAAGTATTCCAGGCAGTGTCGTTGTTTATGTCCCTGGTGCCGACTGTAAATTCTGCAATAGCCTGCTGAACAAAATTTCTTACATCGGTAATGGGCGCTCCGATTTTCTGCGCTTCTGCAAGTGTAAATTTGAGCGGAGGCAGTATGAACTTTGGATGATTGGGAACATACCATTGATAGTTATAAGCGTCAAGAATGGCGACCTTTGACTCCGGCACGAACGGGCGGGTAAGGCTTCCGCGGGTATTTCCCTGCTCTTCGGAAGCATAACGCGGGCCCGGGTTACCCCAAATTGTATTATTGGGATTATTCCAAACCAGGCTTGTTTCAACAATGGTGATCTTGGGATAAAGACCAGCAGATACATACGCGTTGGTCTGACTTGCCAATACATTGGGATCTCTTGTCCAGTCTACCCCTTCTTCTCCAAAGCGTACGATGATCGAAAGATCATGATCATAGAATGAATCAAGATATTTCCAGGCAACATCTTTAACTTTACAAGTACTGGAAATATACCCTACAGCACCGGGAATAAAACCTGTATACGGGGTATAATTTAAACCTGCCGGGCCTTTAAGGGGCGGTATCATCGCAAGCTGTAAAAAGTTGGCATTATTATCAGCGTCTACCCAGTTGCCGACACTTCCCGCCGACACAAAACCTACAACAGACGGATTCGCCGCCAGAGCCGCCCGGTATTCCTGCTGATTGTTGGTAAACAGAGACGGTTCAAGCAAGCCGTTCTGTCTGAGCGACGATAAATACTGAAGAGCCTGTCTGAAACCTGGCTGCACAAACGGAGCAATTACCTTGTTTCCCGCGTCATCAAGAGCCAGTTCATCCTTGTTATAAAAGACAAATGAATTAATAAGACCCGCGGTAACATTCTCCCCGTATGTTCCGCCGAACCAGCCGTAAACACCAAGTTCATCCTGTTTACCGTTTCCATTGGGATCCTGATTACGGAATGCCGAAAGTACGTTCCGCAGTTCATCAGTAGTAACGGGGGTTTTAAGACCCAATTTATCAAGCCAGGCTTTGTTAATATATTGGCGGTGCGCTGTCAGATTCCAGGACTCAGGCTGCCATATCAATTGATTGTAAATTTTGCCGTCAGCAGCCTTCATGTTTACAAGCATTGCATTCCTGTCTGCTTCCGGAATATTCCAAAAATTCGGCGACTTGGTCTTGTCCATGAGATAGGAAGTCTGATCAATAATTGCGCCATTGGACCCGTATTCCAGAGCAGCTTCCGTAGCCAATCCCATTTGAAGCACATCAGGAAGATCGCCGGAAGAAACCAGGAGGGCTACCTTGCTGCGGGCATCGGCCAGAATATTCGGCAGCATATAGAAATCAATACTAATATTGTTCATTTTTTCGACATATCGTGTTTGGTAATTATCCTTGTAATCCAATATATTAGGATTAGTCTGCATACCGACGACAAGGGTTGTCGGCCCTCCTGCCGATTGAATACTCTGCTGCTGGGTATTTCCGGATGCGAACAAAAGTCCTGTTGAAATACACAGGACAACCACAAAACACAATTTTTGTTTTAGATACATAAGATACTCCTTTCTTTTTTAGGGCTGTTTTAATTTTTACCTTGAAATTAATCCGAAGTCAACAAAAATTGTAATTAATCATTTTTTTATTTTTCAATTATACAGCAGCCATTTCCAAAATTTTTAAAAAAATACAGAGCCGGTACTCCGTCCCCCACACCACTCCCCACTCCCCACTCCCCACTCCCTATTCCCCACTCCCCACTCCCTACTCCCCACTCCCTATTCCCTACTCCCCACTAACCATCTTCAAAAATTCCTCTTCATTAATAACCGGTATTCCCAAATCCGCAGCTTTTTTGTTTTTACCCGATCCCGATTCGCGGTCATTGGTTACCAGGTATGACAGATTTTTTACAATCGCCGATTTTACGCTGCCTCCCAGAAGTTTTATTTTTTCTTCGGCTTCGCTGCGCTTCATTGTTTTTAATTCACCGGTAAAACAGAAAGATAATCCCTTAAAGGGAGCGCTTTGACTGTCGGGCGGCGGGGTTATCGAAATTATGCCTGCTGCCAGTACATTGTCCATTTCTGCCCGGCATTCTTTTAAGCCGGATACTATTGTATTGGCCGTGATTTCTCCAAAGCCGTAAACACCCGCGAGTTCTTCCGCTGACGCCTGCCGCAGTTTTTCGAGTGTGTCAAATCCGCTTACAGCCGCTTTTTCGATTATTAACTCCCCTACTCCTTCAAAATCGAAACCTGCAATAAAAACCGCAAGGCTCAGGTTTCTTTTTGTGCGTATGTGCCGGATTACTTTTGCGGCAGACAATTCTCCCATCCGTTCGAATGCCGCTGCCTCTGCCTGCGTAAGTGTATATAGGTCGCTGATGCTTCTAACCCTGCCGGAATCAAAAAGCTGCGCCAGAAGTTTTTCGCCCAGCTCACGTATATCCAGGGTATTAACCCATTTTTGGAGGCGGTGGTGCAGTCTTTTTGGGCATAAGCCATTGGGACAATACAGACGGGTTCCGGCGTCTTCCAATGCGGCGCCGCAGGCATTGCAGACAGTTGGATAGACTATTTCTGTCTTATGCGGGCTTTCCTCAATAGCCCCGGCTGGTGCAAGGCCTTCTATTTTAGGAATGATTTCACCGCGCTTGACAACGGTTACCGCCGAACCTATCTGCAGTCCCATTGCGCGTATCATCGAAGGGTTGTTGAGGTTGGCGCGCTGAACGGTTGTTCCGGCGATCCTGACGCTGTCTATTATTCCTATCGGGGTGTAAGTGGCGCCGCTCTCGCTCCATTCTACTTTACGCAAAATGCTGAAGGCTGTTTCAAGATCAAACTTGAACGCGATTTGCCGTTCGGGTCTGTCCTTGCGCAAATCACCCATGTCTATGCTTCGATCCTTAATGACAAGACCGTCAATGTCAAACGGAAGTTCTTTACGTTTTTCCGCGGTTGCTTCACGGTAGGGAATAATTTTTGCATAGTCATCAAACTCAACAGTTTCGACGGTATTGAAACCCTGCAGTCTCAGCCATTTGATTTTTTCGATTTCATCCGTAAAAAAATTATCATTCCCTGGGACCGAAGCGTCATAGGTAATCAGCGTGAGATCTTCGCAGCCTGCTCCGTCCTTGCGCCGCATGATGCCGTTTGCCGCGTTGCGGCAGTTGGCCTTGTCCGGGTATTTGTTCTTCCAGACATCATGGTACATTACAACTTCTCCGCGCACCCCGCCGGTAAAATTTTCCCGCAGTTTTTCCGGAACGCCTCTCATCGTCTTTGCGTTTAACGTAATTTCGTCGCCGATAATTCCGTCGCCCCTTGTAACCGCGGTTTTGAGGCGTCCCTTTTCGTACTGCAGTTCCAGGCTTGCCCCGTCAAGTTTGTACTGGCAGACAATTAAAACCGGTTTGATTTTTACTGCCCATGCAATGAACTCCGCGGGATTGGCTGCCTTGTCCTGGCTGCCCATGGGAATTATATGTTTGGTTTTGGGAAAACCGTCAGTATCCGGCGCCGGACCGCTGCCTGTACTGCCGACTTTTTTTAGCAGCGGATTGCCCGGGTCCAGGGTTTTTAATTCGTCCCAAAGCAAATCGAATTCAGCGTCTGAAATTTCCCCTTCGCCTTCGTAATAGGATTTTTGATATTTTCCAATCAATTCTGCAAGTTCCGCTGTCCGGGTTTTTTTAGCCATTTTCCCTCACAAAATACAGCTCACAGATTTTATGATTTCTGTCCAGTCCTTTTGTCTCAAATCTGGTTTGGGGCCGCCATTCCTGTGCTGCGGCAAAACCTTCATATTTATTGACAAGGCCCTGGGTTGCCGACAGTTCAGCAAGGGCCCAGTCCGCGTAATCTTGCCAATCTGTGACCATATAAACATAGCCGTCCGGCCCAAGACATTTTCGAAATTCGTCCGTAAAAGGTCTTGTTACAAGGCGCCTCTTGTGATGCCGTTTTTTGGGCCAGGGGTCGGGGAAAAAAATATGGATCCCGTACGCTTTTTCTTTTGGCAAAATATTGCAAAAAATTCCAACAGCGTCGCCTTCCATAATCTTTATGTTTTTTATATTTCGTTTTTCAATTTCCCAAAGCAGCCTTCCGATGCCGGCCTTGAATACTTCAATACCCAGGTAATTTATGCCTGGGTTTTTTTCCGCCAGTTCCGCGGTGGCGCTTCCTGCGCCGAACCCGATTTCCAAAATAACCGGATTGTCATTGCCAAAAACGGTTTTATAATCGGCAACCGGTTTATCCGCGGAAATACAAAAAAGGGGAGACAGGTTTTGATAAGAGCGTTTTTGGGCATCGCTCATTCTCCCGCTGCGGAGTACGTAGCTTTTTATACCCCTGACTTCCATCTGCCTGCTCCCGGTTAACGGTACGAGACCGCTTCCGTCAGCGCGGAAGTGTGGTATTGCTCGTCCTGAGCCCAAAGCGCCAGCAGTCTGGCATTGCTCGGCAGATTAAGTTCGGCGATGGAACCTTCGTTTTTTGGAACCGTCACAGTCCTTAGTATATTTCCCTGCTGATCATAAACGATAAATGAATTAACAGGATATTTGGAATCTATGCTGTACCTTCCGCTGTCAATTTGCAGGAAAGGATACGGAAAACGGGGATCTTCCGGAACGTCAAAGACAAAGAGCCTTTCGGTCTTTTCTCCGCCCTTGTTAATCAAAACTGCCCTGTACTGGCCGCGCGGAAGTATTCCGTCGCCGTACATTGTTATGCTGCGGCTGCCTACCCAATGCTTGCCGTCTTCTTCATATTGCACCCAGTCGTCCGAGCTTATCACCCACTGCAGGCCTTCCCTGTCATTGTAGAGCCGCAGTTCCGCAAGGTTTTCCATGCCGTCGTCATCTTCGGCAATTACAAAAAAAGAAAAGCGTTCCTGGGGCATTGGAGTGCCGGGATAATATACGAGTTCAATAAAACCGAAAGGAATCCTGGGTTCGGTGCGCGAGCAGGAAACAAATGCAAAAGCAGATAATATTATAAAAACAAATAATAAATTAAGAACTACCCGTTTATTCATAAAAATAATATATATTATTTCGATTAAAAAAACTATGGAAAGATCTGTTCCGTTATCGCACGATCCACGAATATTTGTGCGGCGCTGAGTATCTCGCCGGTTTCCACCTGGATTACACGGGCAAAAATTATTACCTGGCCGCTGATTGGAATAACCTGACCGGTAATTATGTATCCGGCTCCCAGCAGTTTACCCGTTTCTATGGCCGTGTCAGTGTCTGACAGGTTATTGCTGTTTAGATTCAATTCTGTTCTGACAACATCAAGCCGGCTGCGTTCAACCAGGGTAATACCGGGGTTTTTAGAAAAATTTACAATTGCGTTTTCATAAATAAATTCCAGCAGCGGGGATTCCTCCTCTGTCCCGCGGATGCCGAACGGCGCCAGTGCTGTTACATACCGGCCTCCCGCAGGAAATGACGAACTGATTTCACTGCAGAGAGCTGACAGCCGTTCACCAAGCAGTACAGTATTTGCGGTATTTGCCATATTCAGCGCAGTATTGTCAGCCGGGTTGTCCAGTCCATAATATTTCCCGGCAGGGCTTCCTCCGGATGCAATTAATTCGCGGCTTAAAATTTCATCATACTTTACAAGTATATCCGTTTGATTTTTAAAAATTTCCGGATTATCAAGCCTAATCGCGGCGTCCTCCATTTCCAGTCTTGTCTTTCTTTCAAGATTCAAAGAAGCTTCAAGCCGTTTGAGTATGTTTTCCATAAGTTCATTTATTCGCTGTCTGCGCATGGGGTCTGGTTTTTGGTTTCCGGTTTCCTGTTCCAGTATGGAAAGAGCTGTAAGATCATCCTGACACGCATAATATAGGCTGCCAATTTCTTTGATCGCCTCTGTAAAATTTAATATGGTCCCGGAACGCAGTACCATACCTGATGAAATGCCGTCAGCCGTATTCTCTGAGACAGTAACTTCGGCTGTTTTTGTTTGCGGTGCATTTGTTTTGCCAAATAAATTTTTTGAATTGACTGTAAAATCCGCGAACCGGTTAACAGATAATTCAGCATTCAGGGGCAGACAATAACGGACCAATATTGTTTCATAATCGCCTGAATGCAGACCGGCAAGTGTGTAATAAATTTTACTGCCATTGACAGGATTCTGTTCGATCTGGTTTTGGTAACCCCAGGTTTCGAGAACTTCAACTCCCGGCATAAATTCCAGAACCATATCGAGATCAGTAGCGGCCAGGACTGCCATACGCTCAAATTCAGTATCGAAGAGTTTTTTCATTTCTGCCCGATCATTTATAAACCGCGAACTTCCTCCGCCGTCCTGTGCCAGAGTCTGCATAAGCTCCGCGTCAAACCCAACCCCCACACCGATGGTTGAAATTGTTATTCCCAATTCCCTGTAACTTGCGGCCAGCTGGTAAATTATGTCTTTTTCTTCCTTAAGCGCCGAAGCGGTCATAAAATCAAATGAAGTAACTTCCGCATCGCTGTCGCGGCCCTTGCCGTTTACAATTCCGTCAAAATAACTGTATTGGTAACCGTTCTTGATTTCAATCTGGAAAGGCGTCGGCTCAGTGCTTTTTTCATGATACCCGTAATTTCTTACCACAACCCTGTACCTGCCCTGTGCCGCCCGGCCCTGTCCCCAGAAAATATTTTCGACAGGTTTGGTTGTCTCGCCTGTTACATTCATGTCAACGTCAAGCATTCCTCCTGTGGTATCTTTTTTATGGCCATAATAAATTTCTTCGCCTTTGGGAGTAAAAACATGAAGGTCCAAATCATTGCGGTTATTCCAGATTAATGATACCCGTATATCGCCTGACTTGGCGCCGGCAAGATTCAGCCTGGAAGAAAATTCTGTTCCGTCAGAAAAAAACAGGACCCTGTTTACCGATCCTTCACGGTAATTTAGCAGCGCCTGCTGGTATCCGGCGGCAAGACCTTTTTCCGGATTGCTGGTTCCGTGAGGCTGCAGATTGCCGATCGCATCCAGAAAATTTTGCTTTTTGGCAGAACTATTCATCAGGGATGACGGGAAGTTTATTTCGGCTGTATCTGTAAAACTGACCAGGGCCAGGGAGTCCTGGGGCCTGACCTTGGTAACAAAAATGGCGGCCGATTCCCTGACCCACTCAATTTTGTTTTCGTCATTCATTGAATCCGAACAATCTACGACAAAAACCAGGTTCATCGGCGGGAGCTCTGCGTAGTTTGCTTTTCTCCCCTGGATGCCAATCTGGAGTATACCTTCCTGTCCCGGTTTCATTATTGAACTGCTGTTGTATATATTTATTCCAAGATCACCGCCGGGCTTAGGGTAATTATAATCCACAGAGGCAAGATATGAATCCAAAAAAATTTCTTCGGGAGGGATAATAATTCCCCGTCCGGCCAGATAGCGGCCGCGTGTATCCGATGAGGCTGATGAAGCGCCTGCGCACAGGGCATTGCGCTGAACTGCAGCCAATAAAACAAGAAATAATATCATTAAAAGGAACAATGTCTTCTTCACCTGATCCCTCCGTAGGTTATTGAACTCATCAGTTTGATTTCGCCGGTTTTTACATCAAGCACCCTGACCCTTAGGTAATTTAAGGATTCCCTGGAACCAATGCTGCCGGTAATTACAAAAGCCGCTCCAATTAAATTACCAATGGATACAGCGGTAGCGTCATCTACTTCACCGGAGAGCTGGAACTGCTGTTCCGCGCGGATGATATCAAGGTTATGCCTGTCAACAACACGGAATTTATGTTCATTTACAAGGAGGAAAGTGAGTTCTTCCATGGCATATTCACCATCAGAAAAATCCGGAGCATTTACGGAGATAACCGCCAGGCTTGCATCTTTTTCCAGTTCTACAAAAATAATTTTGCTTGATCTGCCAAGCGCTTCGTGCAAGTCACCGGCGATGCCGGAGTCATCAATGACACCTGCAGGAATTGCGGCAGTTCTGTTTGTAAAACCTGATATATCATTGTACCGGGCAGCGCTATAACAGGATGTAAAAATCAAAGTTATACAACAAAAATAAATTAAGCGGTGGTACGCCATAATTATGTTTTTTTCTCCTTATACAATAAATATATGTTGAAATATGAATTTTTTACACAAATTCCATATATTTCAAAACAGGGGTACTTCCTTGCATGAGAAAAAGCTTGTTTACATTATTGCGGTTTCTTTTATCTGCGGCCTTGTTCCTGGCCTGCTCCTTTACGCTTTTTCCGCTGGAACCCGCTGGCATATCGCAGACTCTGCCGCAGCAGAATCTGCCGGGCTCAGGGAGCGCCTTGAACAGGTTAACAGAGATCTCGGATCGGCTCTCAGTTCTGAACACGAAGCTTCAGAACGAGCTGCAAGACTCCAGGAAGAGCTCCTTGGAATTGCAGCTTATGCTCGAAGCCTCGAAGCAGGAACTGGACGGATTGAAACTGGAATTGGAAATCTTGCGGATGAGCTCGGCGCAATTATTGTCCAGAGCGGAGAACTCAGCGGCGGAATCGGCCGCGCTTTTGACAGCCTTGACGAAAGCAGAATCCTCCTTGAAGAACTTGGAATTATCATTCGCGGATTACAGACAGACGGCGCAGCGGAGAATCAGCAGCCTTGAAAAAGAAAACAAGTTATGGAAAATCGGCTGCATTACAGCCGGAATCCTTGCCGCAGGTCTTGGCGCCGCGTTTTTAATTTCAAAATGAAGGGTAATTGCGTGCACACAGTAATCGCATGTAAACAGTAATTGTTTAAAATGCCCTGTCCTAATATCATTTAAAAAATGGGACGTTTTATTTTGGGACCAGCATTGCGGGCAGTAGTATTGCTTTGCTGTGTTCATATTTATATTTTTTTTCCTCCCGGACAGGTTTACGGACAAACCTCCGGCAGCAACACGGCTGCTGTCAGCGGCGGGATTGCCGGCAGCGGAAGTACTGCCGGATATGTAACGGATATCTTAAGAAAAAAATCCATCCCTTTTGAAGTAAGGCCCCTGCTGCAAAACTACGGCGGATTCGGAACTTCTGTCCATGTCCGTCTTGCGGCCGGCCCGGGTTCTTCGGGTACTTTTGTTCTGGCGGTTCCCCTTGATTCTGAATTTGCCGTAGCAGCGGCGCTGGCTTTTATTGACGCGGCCAAAGCTCAGACATCTGCAGACATTAATATTGATCTGTTGATCGCCTTTCTCGGCAACGAAAAATCAGCGCTCGGCCGGCCGGAGTATTCAAATATTGGCTTAAGGGATTTGATAAACCTGCCGGAAATGCCGGAGACCTGGACTGTCGTATATCTGGACAGCGGGGACAGCCCGGACCAAATCCAGATCAGCCACGGTAACATAAATTATCTGGCGCCCCTGCAGATGGTTAAACCTTTGCCGGATTTGTTTAAATCATTCGGAATACCTTTTGACTTTAGGGCCAAATACAATGAACTGTATAAACTTGACCTAATAAAGGGAAGCGGCGAGCTAGCCCTTTTACAGGACGGAGAAATTTTCGGTATTAAACTAAACGGCATAAGCGGTTCGTCTGAAAAAACAATTGAACCTGCCGTTCTGGCAAATATGCTGCTGGAGTACGCTAAAATAATGCGGCGCCCCGCAGAAGAACCGGATCAGCATTATACCATATTGCCGGTCAGCGGCGGAAATTATTTTTTTATCTCAGAAAAAGCCGCTGTTTTGATTCTGGTGATCAGCACTATTTTTTATGTAATCTTAATCCTGATATTTTCAGCTGTCCACCGTGTAAGGTTAATCTCCAGAATTTATCTGTTTATAAAAAAAGGCTGGGTTTTCGCATTGTTCCTGCCTCTTATGGTTCTGATAATAAGGGGAGTAGGTTTTTTTTGCGGTTTTATTTACTGGATATTAAAAGTGCAGGCTCCCAATATGGATTTTTGGGGCTGGATACTCAATGTTTTTATAGCAATATCATTGTTCAATGTACTGTCCCATGTGCTGGATTCACTCCATTTTTCCAGAAAAGCCGAACTGTACGGAATCTCCGCCATTTTTATAACAGGACTTGGGGTGCTGGTCTCCGCGGCTCTGGATCTGACTTACGCGGTTTTGTTTATGTGGGCCTTCCTGTTTTGTTTTATCGGAGCTGTTACCAAAAAACCCTGGCTGGTAATACTTACGATATTGCTGATACCGCTAAGAACCTTCGGCGCTATCCGGAACATTTATGAGTCCGGCGGACTTCCGGCCCACCTGTTTTTAATTCAGAACGGCATCGGCAGTTTTATCGCTCCTGAAAACTGGATTGCCGCTTTTGAGATCGCCGTCCTTTGCCTGCCCATAATGCTGCTGCTCAAGAGGGCTTTTGTTTTGGTCAATCCCGGTTCAAAAAAATTTATCGGCAGACCCCGCCCACGTAAGATCCGGCCGGCCTTTGTTGTCTGGCTTGGGATCTTTGGCCTTCTTCTGGTAATTATAACACTTAACGCCCTGTTAACTCCCGGGGAACCGCAACCTGTTTATCGTACCATTGACCTGTCCAACAAACAGTCTGCGGAATCAATTCCGCCGGATATTTTTAAAGTATCGCTGGCGCAGACTGCTTTCCAGGAAAGCCTGATTGTAAATATAAGATTGCAGTCGTCAGGCAATCCTGTCCTGTTCGATCTTTTCCTGGGCGATGAGGGCAATGATCCGCCGTTTGTTTATTCGGCTCCTGTCCCTGCGGAACGCATTGACGACAATACGGTCAGATTTTTGCTTGGCGAAGACCCGCCGAATCCGCTTGTTCTGGAAATCGTATTAAAGAATGAGGACAGGGGATTTTTTGAGGCAGACGCTTATTTTAACGATGCTGCTGCAGGTAATTTACCCGGTAATTTATTATGCGTTAAGAGCGGGCCCATACCGCTTACCAGGTAAACTCCGGTTTTATTCCGTTTTGCGAATATAAAATTGTACCAAGCGGAAGGGAAAAAGATACTTTCTTACCGTCCAAAACCATTCCCGTATTGCTGCCGGCAGTCAAATCCATAATTGGTTTGCCGTTGTTATCCAGAATCGAAAGCTTCCCGGCGGTCGGAAAACTCATTGATACCGAAATTTTATAACCTTCTGCTGCTTTAAGAATTAAATTTTTCAAATCGGGATTTTGGTTTTGTACCCTGCTGCTGTCATCAGATCTGCTGCCGTCGTCAAGGACAAGGGTTAGTTTATTAATGCCGCCTGATTCAGAATAAACAGCCCTGGCTCCGGCCGGATCCAAAAATGACATAAGCGCCTGGGGATTGTCAAATTGAAGTTTTACATTAATGGTTTTATCGTTTTTATCTTCTCTCATGTTATACGACAGGAGTTTGAGTCCTGGCAGCCTGGCGATTGTTCTTTCAAAATCGGTCCTGCCGGCTGGTACAACCGGGTAATTTTCGTTGCCGTCCTGCCTGCCCAGCGATTCCAATAAAACAGAAATTTTATATTCCAGATCTATGGTCCCGGATTTATCTGAATTAAAAACAATGTCGGCGTTTACCCCGACGCAGGATGCCAGCAGCGGCAGTAATAGAAAAAAAACCGCATACCGGGATTTTCCAAAAATTCTTTTGATGTTCAAAATTCCTCCGAATGAATACTCATGTCCTGAATCCTTACCGGGAGATCCCTTTCGATCATTTCAAAGGCTTTCTGCATAACCGATTCCCCAAAACTCTTTGAATTGGACACCAGGGCGCCGCCAATTTGCGCAAAAGACAGCGAATCCTGCAAATCAACTTCCGCGACGCTCATGTGGAACCTGTGCAGCAGTTTATCCCGTATCGAACGGATAATGCGCCGTTTATCCTTGATGCTTTGCACTTCGGGAATTTCAAAAATTAGCTGGATCATGGAAATAATCATTGTTCTGGGTTATTATACTATAAAGATGAATGTAATGTCTGCTGACCGGCCTCTTTTTTTGTTTTTTTTGCTTTTATTTTTTTTGGCTTTAACTCCTGTTTTTAGCGGTGACAATTCGGCTCCTGCAGTACAAAACGCAGGTTCCGAGCTGTTTTCGGCCGAATTGGGAGATTCTTCGGTATCTGTGGACGTTTCCGGTTATTGGAAAGGAACACTGAGCGCCGGCTGGGGTATCGCGCTTACGCCTTTTGGCAGTACAGCGCTTGCCGGCGACACGCCTTTTTTTATGCAGGAAACCGATCTTACTTTGTCTGTCTGGATCAGGGACAGATGGTTTGTTGAAGGTTCGTTTCTTGATAATTATAACCTTAATACCTTCAGGGCAGGTTACCAGGGCGGGCCCGCTGATTTTGTCCAATATGCCGGCATTGGGAATACGGGCCTTGATTTTCCTTCCTTCCCATATCTGGATTTGGGCGAATCTACACCTTCTTCTTTTGGTTTTTACGGACGTTTTGGAACCCCGGATTTAAGCGTACACACCCTGATCCGCTACGATTCCGGCGCAAGGGAAGAAAAAATTTTTACGCAGGGCCGCGAACGCACCTATAGTTACGCAGACGTAACATCGCCGATAAGGGGAATTTCTTTTATACTTCCGGACTTTGGTTTGTCCGCAGTTCCTGTTGTGTACATCGAAGATCCCAGCGGTAAAATAACCGATAACCGCGGCAGACGGTGGCGTTTGGCAGAATCCGGCGAGTACGCGGCAAGCGGTCTGGATGGAATTATTACGATGACCCTGGGAACATATACCGGCGGAGCAGCCGAACCGGATGGAATGATCGCAGCCTCATATACCGCCGGCAATGACCCAAAACCCTGGGTTTCTTCGCTTGGCAGTTACACAGACGGCTCCGGTTTTTTGGGCAAGGTTCAGCAATATTTTGACAGTTCCGGCAGGGATATTGATCTTGGCAAATACCCCCAGGCTGGCGGCGGTTATCCAGCGGCTTCAGGTGTTCCGTCTGCCGGAAACGGGCCCAGTGAAGTTTACATTGACGGAATGCCGGCCCTTATAATTTTTGAAAAAGGAACTTTCTCTCCGTTTGAACAGCAAAATCTTTACAGTATTGCCTATGACGGTTCGGACAATACGGCGAGTCTGGTTAAGATGTCAACCGGAACAGTTGTCTCCGGCTATGAGTTTATACCTGATGACGATAACACCGGCGCGGCTCTCCGTTTGATCAGGGGAAATCTGGACAACAAACGGGACGAAAAGGAAAGATGGCCGCTTGCCGCCGGTACTGGTAACGGTACATCTGACGAAAATATTTTCCCGGAAATCTATCTTCCCGGTAAAAAGGTTTTTACCGGTGATCTTGGTATACGGATTGCCAATTACAGCGCCGCGGATTCTTTTTACATAGGAACCGATATTATTCCGGGGTCGGTCCGGGTTCTGCGCGACGGAATCCCTGATCCTGATTTTAATTACAATCCCGGCAGCGGGACTGTAAGTCTGCGCTACCCGCCGTTTTACAACGAAACAATAAGAATAAGTTATCTTAGGCAATCACAGGACAGCCGTTCCGGCAGCATTGCGGCTGGAGCAGGTCTGCTCTGGAAAGCGGCGGACCATTTAAATACCAAAATCGGACTTGGATTAAGGTGGAATCTGTCCGGCGCGGCATATTCGGAGCAGGGGATCTCAAGCCCCGGTACCGTTGGATTGGGCGCACAGGCAGACTGGGATTACAGTAATTTTACAGCAGGCCTTGCCGCGGGTTTAGGATATGAGCAGCCGGACACATCCGGTTTATACAGGGCAGCGGGAATGGAGGGCAATGACATAGTTATGAACCTGCCGCCTGCCGATTCTTTTATTTCCGCAGCCGCGGCAGGTTACGATATTCAAAGCCGGGCCAATTTGGTATACCGCAATTACAGGGAAGTCTCGGTTTTTGGAACTTCTTCGCTCGGTAATATAGAATCAAATGCCCCTGTAATTGCAGGAATGAACGGTCCGTATCCGGCCATGGATACAGCGTTTACATCTAGCGGAAGTATACAGATACTGGCCGCTGAATTTGAACTTGATTCACAGAATTCATGGACAGGTTTTGAAGTTCCTTTGGGCCCGGACGGCTCATTGCTTGAAAGGGCCGCCCAGATAGAAATCCCGTATAGATTTTTTAATATAAGCGGTAATGCTGAAAAATTAAATATTGTTTTCCAGGCCGGAACACTTACGGGCAAGGACGGCATCGCCGCGGAGAACCCGGACCTGGTAATCGATAGAAGCCTCTATCCTAATCCGAGTCTACCGGCTCCCGGACAATTGCCTTCATACCAGGGGAACCGGACTGTAACGATTAACCTTACCGACGAAGACCGCGTAAAACTAAATAATGCCCAATATATAAGAATTATTATTTGGGCGCCCCTGGATACTGCCGAAACTATTACTGGCAGATTTATTCTGGCGCCTCCTGTAATCAAGGGCGCCGGATTCCGCGTGGTAATAGCAAACGGCAATAAAATTTATCCTGCAAATGATTCATTGACCGGTACCAATAACGCAGCTGTAATGGAAACTGTTGATATGGGAAAAGAAAAACTCCGTGATAAATACGGCCAGGTTATAGGCAAGTTAAATCCGGATAATAAAATAAACCGTATCCTTGAAATTGCCTGGGATAACATGGACAGCGGCGCCGGAGCGGGAGCCGATCAAAGGTTATCTAACCTTCCCCTTGCCAATTACGGTTCCATTAGCTTTTTTATAAGGCGGCCAAAGGCCGGCGGGAACCAGCAGACTGCCGGGGGCCAGGCGCCGGATGACGCGGATCAGGAAGCCCTTGATCAGGGGAGTCTTCGTTTTTTACTGGGACAGGGGCCGCAATCGTTTAACAATCCCGGAGAAACAATAATTGACGCGAATATTCCGCTTAAGGCTTTTGACATTGCGGGTGTAAGCGCAGGTCAATGGGCAAAGGTTAAACTGCAGTACCAGGGTTCAGGCAGGGAGATTTACCTGGATGATATATCGGTTTCCGGTTACCCGGGCGCTTGCGTGTCCGGACACGCAGACCTTAACCAAACAAATTCGGTCTGGCTGGCTTTTTTAGTAATGCCCGGCGCAGTGCCGCTCCCGGACGGAAACACGGCCGCAGACGAAGTAATCCTGGAAAATCCAATACCGGCCTACCGCCTAAACGCATCCGGCAGCGTAAACTGGAGCCGGCCCGGAACCCTGGTTACTGCCGGGGATATTAATATACTTTCAGACCTGTCTCTGTCTGCGGCCGCGGAGTACGGCGCCGGCGGTAACCCGTTTGAACAGGGAACAGGCGCGGCCGGAATTAACGGCAGAACAGGCGCGGAATTCAGCCTGTTGGGAATGAGGGTAACCGGAAATTATTCATATAGCTTTCAGCATGAGAATTACAACTGGAGGGCCGGCCACAGCCTGTCCGGATCATGGAAATATTTTACTTTCAGCGAATCTTTTAATCTGGATACATCTAATCCGGCGTTTGGACATTCGGTTTCCGCGGCGCTTACAGCTCCATTCCGTTTATACCTGGCCGGGAATTTATCCTGGATGGATTTACGGTTTGAGAAAAACTGGCAGGCCGGTATTGACTGGAGCTCCGGCAGCCAATTTGCAATCCCGTCCACGGCTTCGCAGCCGGCATTGCTGCCTGCCCTGCCGATTGACCTTTCGTTTAACGTAAGCGCAAGCTGGACCGAAAACGCAGCAAACATTAACGGCGCCGGAAATTACGCGGCAGCCTGGTATTATAGCCTGGAACCTCTTATGCCCGATCCCGGGAACAACGCAGTAAAAAGGAACGGCAGATCCGGTTTAACATTCAGCCTTAAAACTTCGCCCCTTGGCTTTAGGTTATATACGGAAGCATCCTCGGCTTTTACCAAAGCCGATAAATCCGCGGCGTCGGGAACTCTGATCAGAATAGAATTCCCGCTTACAATCGGCGCCTGGCGTCTTCTTTTTAGGCAGGACAGGGAGTTCCGCAGGAGCCTTTTTTACGGCAGCAGGGATTTTTCCGATGACCTTGGACTTTACGCGGCGGCGTTAAATAATTATTTACCGTTAATGTTTTGCGCGCCTTTTTATTCTTTGTTTGATTCAAATATCAGGCAGAATATGACAGATGCCAACGCACAGTTAACCGGAGGGGCCTCCCTGAATTCCGGCAGGTTCTTTGATCGTACTGAATTAACTCTGCAGATGCCCGCCAATTATTCGTTTACCGCCCTGTTTATCCCGGCAAGAATCGCACTGCGGCTTAACCGTACCCAGGATCAAAAGATGGATGTTCTGCGCGACACTTTGAGTTTTGGCGGTACCCTGAATTTTTCCGCAATCAATCTGTTCGGCAGCCTGGGGGCGTCTCCGGTTTTTTCATTTTACTCATCAGATCAATTTACCCATTCACTGGACGCGGTTATTACAATGCATTACGGAGAAAAAACCGGTTACAGGCTGCAGGCCGCGCAGGACTTAAGTTTCCGCGGTTTCTCCGGCGCAGAACTCAGACTTAACAACTCATTAACAATCGGGTCTTCCGGTTATTACAACGATCAGAACCGCATTACTGACACTGCCGGTCTTGCCTGGACCCGTCCTATGGAAAAAACGATTCTGGGCATTTTTTACAGTTCCGTTATGGCGGCTGCCGAAAAACAGGATTCCTGGCCTACTCTTTCTGAACTGGGCCGCACAGCGTATGATCTTTTATGCAGGGAAAACGTAGATTTTATTTATGAATATATTCCGGGGTTAACATCGGCGCAGTCCCGTTTTACACTGTCGGCCGGCCACGAGTCCATTGTACGCATTTTTGGCAGGCTTAATTTATCGGTTTACGCCAAAATAAATATCAGCGAAGACTTTGGTTCACGGATCCTGACTTTGCTGGGCACTGTCGGCACGTCACTGACAATTACGTTTTGATTCTTGAATTAATTTTTAAAATTTTACCACGAACCTCACGAAAGGTCACGAAAATACACGAAAAACTGTTAATAATTTTAATATTAATAAAATGTTCGTGAACATACTGAAGGTACGATTCGTGTGGTTCGTGGTAAATTTTTCATAAATATTATAAAGAAATTGTTTCCAGGATTTTACTGATCTCTGTTTTTTGATCGCTGTTGATTCTGCTGTCGTCCAGCAAATCCGCCAGGGCTGCGCTGTCGTTAAATCCTTCGGCAATAGCGGAATTAAGTCCGGTGATTCCCTCTGCGTTACCGGGGTCGGCTATCAAAAGGAGTCTGGCAATGTCGAAGAGGACCCTGCTGCGTTTTAAGTTATCAAGATCGGTCTTTAGGGAAGAAAGGGCCGCGCGGTATTGATCAAGCGCAAGCGCGAACAATTCTGCCTTCTCAAGTACCTGGCCGTATTCATAAAGTACAAGCGGATTGGGAGTTGTACTGCCGGCGATCCATTTTGCATAACTGTCCGCAGCTTCCACCTTACCTGCGCCGGCCTGGGCTCTGGCAAACAAAAGCAGCGAATCCGGTTTTTCATCAAGTGCGGCCGGATACCCAAGCAGAACATTCCGGCATTCTTCATATTTTTTTTGGGCGTACAAAACAAGGGCGTAATTGTAACCGTCATCCGAACTTTCCGGGACAAGGGCAAGCACCCTGCTGTAATAGGACTGAGCCTGCTGGAAATCCCCTGTTTTAATTTTGGTATAAGCTGCCGCCCTGAGCGCCATGACATTGTTGGGATCCTGTTTTAAAACATTTTCAAAATGTTTAATTGCGTCGTCATACCGGCCGGTTTCAAACGCGAGGCGCCCCAGATTATATTCCGAGGCGGTCTTTGTCCTGTCCGCGGCGGCGGCCCGGGTCAGCCAGCGTTCAGCATCGGTAAATTTTCCCAAATCATAATACGCCATTCCGATTGAATAATATTCCTCGGCAGAGACTGCGCTGGTTGCGCACGATGCAATTAATATTAAAGCAAAAATGGAAAGTACAGTGAATAGAATTAAATGTTCAATAACTAATTTATTTTTCAATTCAATAAACCTTTACTCAATAAACTTTTGCCGTTGCCATTAATGTGTATCTGTCTTGAGCACCATGTTTTCGATTTCGCGCAATTGCGAACGGTAAAGACCGGCGATGTTTGATCCGTAGTCGGCCACAAGCTGAATAATGTTGCGCGGAGAGGATTCCTGATCCCTGCCGTTTATCCGGTCGCCCGCGTCTCCGAGCCCCGGCATAATATACGCGTTTTCATTAAGGACAGGATCCATCCACAGGGTATAAACATAACAGTTTTCCAGGGCCCTGACAGCCCGCAATGCGCCCTTGAGCGCTGCAATGACATTAAAGAACTGGATAGATTTTGGTTTTACCCCTTCGCTTAAAAGATACTTTATAACAGTTACAAGGCTGCCGCCGGTGGCGTTCATTGGATCGGCAAATATCAAATCTTTGCCGTCCAGGGCTTCCAGATTAAAATATGAACGATCCAGGTCCAAAATGTATTCCATGTCATTTTCGTGCTTTTTGTCATCTCTGGAGATTTTGAAAAGCGCAAAAGGAGTTACATAACTTTTGGAAGAATATTCCTGTATCTCTTTGGACATTATCATGGAAGGAAGAAGAGCGCCCCTGAGCATAACGCACATAACGGTATTTTCGATTTTCTCGTCAATATTTGTAATCTTGTGCACCGCGAAATTCTGCACGGGAATATCTACGGGCGTTTTAACGATCAAATAGTTCTTGTTCGATCCGGTTGTGCCGCCGTAAGCCAGCTTAAAAAGCATTTCGTAGGCGCGCTGAATATAATAAATAAATTCCTCGTTGGGGGTTCTGTAATCCCTCAGTTTGGCGATTACCCTGGAAGCTTCCGGGTGGCTTTCCTGAGGTGTTTTAAACGAATACACCTGGAGGGCGTTAACATCCCTGCATATCTCCTGCATTATCATGCCCATGTCGGTATAAAGCCGGATAAGGTTCGCTTCTTCCTTTCTCTTTTCCTTGTCCAGCCTGCTCTTGTCCATGATGGAAAAACTGCTCATAACTTCGCGGTAAATTTTGTCCATCTGGTCTATATAACGCCTGTCATCAGCGGTCAGGTAGCCGTCCAGGTCTTCGGCTTTAAGGATGACTTTGTTCATGAGGTAATTGTACAGTTATTGCGGGGAAATTTCCAGAGCGCCACTGAATCATGGTTATCATTAGGGTTTGAGTATGGAAATTTTTTTGAATCCATTCCTACAATAGCTGGTACAGAAAAACTATACACAGTATCTCCGGGAATAGATTTAAATGCCTATACATTTTGGAATAATAAAAATATTGGTCTATTTGTACATGATATTTTTGCATTCCCTCAAAATATAACTTTAGAAATTAATGGACAGAAGGCAAGTGTGGATTTTAGCAGTTATGATTTTATAAATATGTATCGAAATGATACTATTTTTGGAAAACCATAAAGTAATTGATCCAGATGTTCGGTAACCAATAGTTGCTCTTCGTGTAGAACCAGAAGCCCTCGCGGAATTCGCTGTTATGGCGAGGGAGCAGTATAAAAAACCCGGCATTTAGCCGGGTTAATTTTAACGATCAATCAAAATTCAACAATCAATTTTTAGAACCAGAGACGTACGCCCAGCTCACCGCCGACGTTGAAGAAAAGGCCGCCGCCGCTTCTGTGTCCAAGCCACATTGCGCCGCCGAGTTTGGGTACTGCGGCGACAAATACTTCCAGTCCGTTTAGAACGACCGGGAATTGAAAACTAAGTCCTATCGGCAAACGGCCGCCGACTGTCAGGCCCATGTAGTCGTTATAACCGCCGTAATTGTTCCAAAAACTGATTCCGGCAAAAGCTCCAAGGCCCAAATACCAGCCAATGGTTTTGTCAACCAAATTATTGTCTATAAAATAATAATCTCCAGAAACGCCCAGTCCAAAGAAATGGCTCCCAAGATCCATATCAATACCCCAATAAATCGGCAAAGACGGAGCTTTTAAGGACAGTGAGGCGCCGCCTCCCATTCCAAAATCACCATAACCCCAGCCGCCGCGGCCCATCAGACCAACTCCCCATCCGCTGGGATGATCGGCAAATACCGCTCCCGCAGAAAAAACAGCAGCCAAAGCTACAACCAACAGAAACTTTTTCACAAATACCTCCAAAATTTTTTTTGATCACATTTAAATAAATCGCTTAATTAAATGGATCATTTTAAAAATTGATTATTCCAAATTTCAAATAAAAATGTCAATAGCCGTCCAATAGCTGTGTCACGCATAACTGCGCGTGTATAGCAGCTGCCGCGTATAAAAAATTCCGCGCATAAAAAAAAAGCTGCCCGGTTATCCGGACAGCCAATTATTACCAGCAGTAAAAACTAGAAGGTGAACGATACACCGGCAGTGAGGAATCTGGAAACCAATTCATAATCATTCCATGAAGAGCTGGAATACTTATAAGAATAATTCATCGTATAATTTTCCCAGCCCAATTCGCCGTACACAGCCATGTTGCTGCTGAAGAAGTACCTGCCGCCGATTACCGCGCCGAATATAAATCCGCCCGGATTGGAATAATTGGAATAGGATGAGTTATTATTATTATTGGTCCAGAATCCAATACCATATCCGACTTTTAACATACCGTATACATCAAGATTGGGAACTTCAAAATTGGGATGCCAGGCCGCGCGGAACATTATGGGTATAATAGCCATGTTCCTTGAATAGCCATAATATGCGCCGCTGGTGAGCATAATCCCTGCTTCACCGCCGAAGGTTATGGCAATCGGGAACGGCATGCAATAATCTACCGCGCCAATCGCTCCAAAGGACATACCGGTAAACCAATAACTTCCAAGGGTGCCGCCGACGTTTACAAGCAGGCTGCCGGGTTTTAACGGCGCCGGGAATGTTGTCATATCAAATGAGAAGGCGGCTCCTCCCACCAGAATAACCAGAGCAAGTATCAATACTAACTTTTTCATAATGCCTCCGTAATTTTCCAGAATAACTGGTATTTTTGAATATAAGAATTATCTATTGATAAAATGAAATAGTCAATAGAGCGAATTAAAGATAGAGTGAATTTAAGAATGTAAATTTCAGAATCTGATGTAAATTTTTTTCCCCGGGTACTATCTTTTTCATAAAAAATACTTTATTATCATAGTCAGATTTAAATATACGAGGCGGCAATATGAGGATTACTACCAGAGGGCGCTATGCCTTAAGGGCGTCTTTGGCATTGGCAGAGATGGAAAAGAACGGGCGTCCGGTTTCCATAGGCCAGTTATCCGAACATGAAGATATTTCGCCGGTGTTCCTGGAGCAGATATTTTTTAAACTCCGCAAGGCCGGTATTGTCAGCTCAATACGGGGCCCAGGCGGCGGTTTCAATTTTACCAGGCCGATTGACAAGTTATCCATTAAAGAAATTCTGGACGCCGCGGGCGAAGATTTGGATATTTCACTTTGCGATAAACATCTGGAAAATTGCGCCAGAATGGGAGGGTGTCTTAGTCATCATGTATGGCACGATATGTCTGATATGATTAATAATTTTTTTTCAGAAATCACAATTGCTTCGATTCTTGATAAATATAAGTACGAAACCGGTAACTCTGTAAAAAACAGCGTTGTTTCAGAAGCATAATGAAAAATACAGATACAGCCGGCAAAAACAGGGCTTATGAGCAAATAATCGGTTCGTTTAAAACAAGGCAAAACGGAGCGACTCCGGCCGATATAGCCGCAAGCACCGGGCTTTCGTTAAATACTGTCAAGGAATTGGTGCCCAAAGCCGCGGATGAGTACAGCGGCCGCCTTGAAGTAACCGAATCCGGCGAGATTTTGTATTCTTTCCCCAAAGGTTTTACCAGCAGGTATAGGGGATTTGCGCCTTTTTTAAACAGGTTTTGGAATAAATTTGTAAAAATTTCCATTAAAACCGGCGCTTTGATATTCAAGATATGGATTATGGTCATGCTGGTAGGATATTTTCTGCTTTTTATGGCCATTGCGCTGGCAAGCCTCTTCCTTTCCATGGCGGGTAATTCCAATAACCGTTCGCGGCGGGGCGGGAACGCTTTCTTTGGCATGAGCATTTTTAACCTGATAATAAGGCTCTGGTTTTATTCAGAACTGACCAAATCACTTAGTCCTAATGCCAGAAACAGAAAAAGCAGCCAGCCTTCCAGACCATTGTACAAGGCGATTTTTTCATTTGTGTTCGGAGACGGCGATCCCAATCCCAATTGGGATGCTGAAACCAAAAAATCTTTTATCGCATATCTAAAGGAAAAACGCGGGGTAATTTCACTGCCGGAGTTTATGGTCATAAGCGGCCTTAAACCGGACGAAGCAGAATCCGCGATCACCGCGTTCTGTGTAGAATTCGGCGGAAGCCCTGAAGCTACCGAGGACGGAACCGTGGTATACAGGTTTGACGAAATCCTGCTGGGCGCCGAGACCGCCAAAACCCAGAACGACCTGCCTCTGCTCCTCAAAACCCAGCAATCTTTTTCGTCAAATCCTCAAAAAATGAACTGGTGGTTCTCGCTTATCAATGGCTTTAATCTCCTGTTTGGTACGTATTTTTTATATAACGCTGTTGTCACCGGACCCATAGTTGTCACGAGACAGATACAGGGAATTTACGGATTTGTATATACTTTTTTAACGCCGTACATGAACCCCCTGCCTGTAATCGCCGCGGCGCTTGGTATTGTTCCGATAGCTTTTTCAATTCTGTTCTGGTTTGTTCCGCTGCTGAGGCGTTTTTTGCAGAAGAAAGAAAATATTAAAATACGTTTTGAAAATTTCAGAAAATTCGGATTTTCCCGGATTTGGAAATCGCCGCTTTCTGTTAAAAAAACCGACTTAAATCCCATGTATAAAGAAGCGGCTCCTGCCAATATAAAAGAAGCCCAGGATAAAGTTTTAAAAGAAATGGGAAATTATGTAATACCTGAAGTTACAATTGACGACAGCAAAAACGAAGTCTACATATTCGCGGATCTGGACAGGGAGAAACAGGCCCTGGAAAAATACCGGGCTTCTGTTAACCCCGATGCTTCATCGTTGGGTAAAACTATTTTTGACAGCCGCGAATAACATATACAGCCGCGAATAACCGCCGCCGCACCGCGGTGCCGGCGTTGTCCGGCCGCGGCGCCCATTCCGGCAGTTAATAAAGAAATTTTTCCACACTATGCATTATATCTTTAAATTCCCCAAAGCATGTCTGTGTCTCCG
>WQZG01000053.1 GCA_009780855.1 Treponema sp. | reverse complement strand
CTGGAAATCGGCCGGCAGCCTGACAGGGCCTTCTGCCCTGGAAATGGTAATTACCCTGTCCTCCAGAGGTTCGCGCAAAGACTGAAGTACGGTAACCATAAACTCCGGAGCCTCATCCAAAAAAAGTACTCCGCGGTGCGCCAGGCTAATTTCCCCGGGCCTTACATAACGGCCTCCTCCCAGTATACCCTCCGCACTGGCGGAATGATGCGGCGACCGGAATGGCGGCATGGTAATAAGGCCGCAGGTCTGAATACCGCCGCCTGCGCCGTAACTGCTGTTTACACCTGCGCCGGAATTATTTTGTAAAAACGGAAGCTGGCCGGCCAGGCTGTACAGTCTTGTAACCTCAACAGCTTCTTCCGGTTCGAGCGGCGCCATTATCGAAGACATTCTGCGGGCAAGCATGGTTTTGCCGGCGCCGGGCGGACCAAAGACAAAAAGGTTATGCCCTCCGGCCGCTGCGATTTCCAGAACGCGCTTGTATCTGGCCTGGCCTTTGACTTCACAAAAATCGCCGGCAGAAAACGAATTTGCCGGTAAAATACGACCGCCGGAGCTTCCGCTGCCGCAGGAGCTTCTGCCGCCGGTCAAATTCTCATTGCCCGCCGAGCAAAGGCCATGGCGATAAAAATTCTGCGGGAAGGCGCCGGTTTGGGCCCTGACCAAAAGCGCGTGAACTGCCTCGCAAAGGGTATCGGCCGGGAAAAAGTTTATACCTTTAAGTATTGCCGCTTCACCGGCGTTTTCTAAAGGAACCAAAAAATCGGTGATACCCGCCTGGAGTCCGGAAGCCGCCGCCGCAAGTACTCCGCGGACTCCCCTTAACCGGCCGGACAATTCAAGTTCTCCAAGAACCATAAGATTCTGCGGATCCGGGATAATACCTGCCGCGGCCATTACCGAGACGGCAATGGGTAAATCCAGCGAAGCCCCGTCCTTGCGTATACCGGCCGGAGCCAGATTAATCAGGATCCTGTCCGATGGAAATTCATAACCCGAATTGCGGAAGGCCGCGCGTACGCGCTCACGGGCTTCCCGCACCGCTCCCTCGGCAAGGCCCGTAATATCAATTCCGGGAATGCCGCGGCGGATATCAGCTTCTACCCTGACAATTAAACCGTCAGCGCCGAACGGTACATACGAATTTATATGCATACCCTTTATACGGGTTTAAGTTGCGTTTTGCTTTGAAAAATCGGCTAAGCCGGCAATTTTTTTACTGTTGTTCCAAGTTCTTTTGCCGCCTTTTCCGCATCCTTTTCTCCGCATATTACCACAGGCGAGCAATGTCCGGATGAAGCCAGTGTTTTAAAAACATTCATTATCTGCTCACGGCCGGTATTAATAAGCGCGGCAAGACGCTCGCTGCGGTGGTGATCTTCGATACCGTAAAGAAGCCGCAAAAAATCGGTAAAACTTTTTTCCGCGGCGGTCCGCGGACGGGTTTCTCTTGAATAGGAACCAATAACAGCTTTTTCAAGTTCATCATCGCTTGTAATCGTGTAATTGTTTAATACAGATTTTATGGTATCAAGCGATCTAAAGGGATTGGGATCGCGGTAAGTAGAAAAAGCATAAGTCCCTTCCAGGATATCCGGCTGGGCAAAAGCGCCGTAGGCGCCGCCCTTCATGCGGATTTCTTCCCAAAGCGCGCCTGTTGACAGGAGGTGGGATGCCACCATCTGGGCTGCCTGATTTACCGGACCGTAAAGCGGGGCCGCGAGGACAGACGCGGCAAAACCTATCTGTAAAGACGGCGAAGAAAAAATTTCAGGCTTTACAGATTCGTTTTTTAAAGTATAAGGTGAACTGAACACGGTCTGGTTTTTTCTGGGCCTGGGAGGACCCATGGCGCCAAAAAAGTTCACAGTTTCCCTGACATTATTCTGCAGCGAAGGACTGCCGCAGGCAAGATTGACCAGGATGCCGGATTTTACAAGCTTGTCCCGTATCGAAGAAAGCCGGCTGCTTATTTCCGCTGAATCCATGCCCGATATTTTATGAACAAATTCCATCTGCTGCAGTCCGCTCCAGATTTCATCAACCTGATGTGAACGGGTAAAACCGCGCCCGGATCGCAGCGCCGCAAAAATATGCCCAATGGGCGCCAGGCCGGAATCCATCTCATTTTTCATTTCAAGGACTAAATCCCGGATTCGTTTTAAATCTGAGAAATCCGCTTCTGTGATAAGCTGCCGCGCCAAATCCAGGGAAGGACCCATTTTTTCATCCAGAGCCTTGACGCGGTAAATAATCCAGTCCCTGCCCCTTATGTCAAAGACGCCGGAAGGAAAGGCCAATGCCGATGCGGAACCGGGCACGCAGGAACCGGTTTGCAGAATGGCGCTGAATCCGCCCGTGGTCCTGGCAAGCAGGCTGGAAACTTCACCGTAATCCATGCCCGGCAATCCCATAGAAACAGATACCCTGGAGAATAACGGCAGCCAGGGATAATCATCGCTGTCAAGATTATCTACAGGAAACGAAAGGTCGGCGTAACCTATACCGTTTGTAAAAAGGGAATGGGTAATAATTGGAATATTGTCACAATCCGCAAATTCCCGCCGGATTTTTTCTATGTCGGAGGAGAGGTCGCCCCTTCCCAGGTGAGGTATTGCGGCCAGAGCCTGCGGACTGTCCGGCTGCGCCTGGATTCCGGCCAGTTCCCGGTTCTTTTCCAGGAGTTTGGTTTTTTCTGCCCCGGACATGGCGGCTTCTTTTTGCGCGAGCCGCGCGGCCAGCCGGTTTTCTTTTTCTTCCAAAAAACCTTTTTTAGGTTCGATAATTACAAAAGCGCGGTGTTGATTTTCCAAAAAATATTTTTTTATCAGGGTTTCGAAATATAAAGGATTACAGGCAAGCCGTTTTTTTAAACCGTCAATCATGGGAGCAAACAAAAGACTGTCCCAGGGATTGCCGCCGTGGAGCCATGCCCTAAGCGATCTGCGCATCCAGACCAGGGAGAAGGGACCGCCTGAACGTTTAATTTCGCGGTGCGAAAATTCCATGGCAAGCAGGGAGGCCTCAATTTCTTCTTTGGGTATGCCTTCATCCGCCAGCCGCCGCAGTTCGTCCATAATAAGCTTTTCTACTTTCTTTTGGTTTTTGGCGTCTACCCCGCGCAGCCCGACAGTTAAAATTGTTTCAAGAATCTCCCCCTCAAAACCGGTAACCGGACTAAGATCCTCTCCAAGGCCGGAGTCTATCAAAACCCGCGTCAGCGGGGACCCGTCATGGCCAAGAAGGGTCTCCGTAAGCGCGGCAAGATCAATGGTTTCCTCATGATTTAGGGAGGAGCAGCACAAAAAAGAAATAAAAACCGTTGGCTTTTGATCTCCTGCAGGACAGGGAACACGGAATTCTCTGGGTTCCTTCCAGCGCTGCGTCTTTTTAACAGCGGGCGCGGCTTCCCCTGCCGGCAGGGCGGAAAAAAATTTTTCATCAAGGAAGGCAAGCTGTTTTTCTGTCGGGATGTTTCCTGCCAAAAAAATCCGGCAGTTTTTCGGCGAATAACGCGAGGAATGGAATTTTTTTAAATCTTCCGGGCTTAGATCGGTTATGCATTCAGGATCGCCGCCGGACTCATATGAATAGGGACCGTCAGGAAGCACAGATTTTACCGACCACAGGCCGGCGTAGGCATCCAGCGACGAATAGGCGCCTTTCATTTCATTATAAACAACGCCTGTTACTTCGGGCTTGCCTGAGTCTTTGTTAAAATCCAGGTGATGGCCTTCCTGCATAAATGTCCATTCGGAAATCAGCGGCCTGAACACCGCGTCCCCGTAAACTGCCATAAGGTTAAAATAATCACGCTCATTAACCGAGCTTGCCGGATATATGGTTTTGTCGGGAAAAGTCCAGGCATTTAGAAAAGTCTGGAGGCTGCCCTGGGCCAGTACCAGGAAAACATCTTTTAGGGGATAATTTTTGGAACCGCAGAGGACAGAGTGCTCAAGGATATGGGCGGCGCCGGTTGAATCTTCCGGAATCGTCGCAAAAGCAAAAGAAAAAAGATTTTCAGGATCATCATTATATACATGGAAAACCTGCACACCGGTCCTGATGTGACGCGCCCAAACGCCATCGGCTTCCAATTCCTCCAATTCCTTTATTCCGATAATCTCAAACCCGGAACCGGTTATTTCACCTGTCTTTAAAGAAGTTTTCATGCAATACATCATCCGGATTTAAAAATAATCAATCAAGCCCCCGGTACAGGATTGTCGCTCAAAGAACGTTGCGGAGTCCAAACCTGCCAGCGTAAAATAAGAATCAACTAAAACCATTAAAAAAATACCAAATATTATGAAAAAAATTTATTTTTATAATTATTTTTTAATGAAAAATTTTTTCTGATTACATATATTAAAAGTGGAGTAAAAAAACATGAAAGAACAACTAACTTCGGATGTAAAAAATACTACCATTATTGAAAGGAGGGAAATTAAACCCCTTTTAATAAAAGCCTGCAAAATGATGAGCTTTTATGAGAAAGCGGTGGGCTGCCCCGCCCTGGTTATAGACAAATCAGGCGCGTCGATTCCTTCCATAGAAAAAAGGCAGACATCTTTCTGCGAAGTTTGCAGCAATTCGTTTCCCAGAGAAACCGAAAACTGGACGGAAGACGACCATCCCTGCATATTAAAGCACAGGGAAGCGCTGGCCAACGCCAGACGCGGCGGCGTCTATATTTACACATGCGAGGCAGGTTTAAGCTACTGGACCAGTCCGCTTTACGCCGGCGGCAGATACGCAGGTTCAATAGCGGCAGGCCAGGTCCTGACAGTTTCCCAAAAGGAAATAATCGAACGCTGTAATACAAACTCCCGGCTTCCCCCCCAAAAAATCCAGGATATGCTTTCCAAAGTCCCGATGAAGAGCAATGATGAAGTCCAGGCCATGGCAAAACTGTTAATGCTGTGCGCTAAAAAAATATCCGGGAATCCCTGGGATCAAACATCGGTATCGCGCAAAAAAACATCGGGAAAAATAATTTTTAAACCAAAACAGGCATCCGGTGAAAATCCCGGCAGGCTGAATTTCCAGGAAAAAGAAAAGGCTCTGCTTGCGGCCCTCCGCCGCGGAGACAAGCACACGGTTTCGCAGATTCTGGGCGAAATAATAAAAATAATAGAAAAGGCCGGCCAGGATGAATTTGATTTTTTCAGGCTGCATTCCATAGAACTCTCGGTGCTTATTTCGAGGGAAGCCGGGAAAAATTTTAAACTTGACGAAGCCTATAACCGCTGCATAAAACGCATCAAGGAATCGCAGACCGTACAGGAACTAAGCGAAAATCTGGCAGGCGCAATTAACCAGCTTGGGGTAAAAGTATTTTCGTACCAGGGCATTTGCCACGCGCTGGCGCTGCGCAAGGCAGAAAAATTTATTTGGGAAAACTACAGCAGAAAAATAAGCCTTGAAGAAATCGCGGCTGTCTCGGGCCTTTCGGCTCCCTACTTCAGCACCATATTCAAAAAAGAACTTGGAATCAATCTCTGCGATTATCTTAACCGGCTGCGGATTGACATGGCGACAAGTCTGCTGGCGGAAACAGATACCTCACTCGCGGAAATAGCAAAACTCTGCGGTTACGATGATCAAAGCTGGTTCTCAAAAGTATTCAAGAGCCGTCTGGGAATAAGTCCGGGCAAATACAGGGAACAGGGAAAATAACAAAAGGATAAAAAATGAAAAACAAACTTGATGTTTCGTGGAGTTCAAAACAGACAGATCCGCTGCTGCTAAAGGGATACAATATTCTGAACGCCTACGCCAAAGCGACAGGTTCCCAGATATGCATTACCGACAACAACCATGCTTATATTCCGGAGATCTACAACGATATTATTACAGTAAAAAACACCTGTCTTTTATGCATTAAGTGCAGGTCCAACATCACATTCAATACAAGCAGGGACTTTGATTATCACCCGTGCAGGGAACTGCACATGGAAGGATTAAAAAAAGCTTTTATTTCCGGGAGAACCTTTAATTATACCTGCGATCTCGGCTTCGCGTTCTGGACCAGCCCGCTTTATTCAGGCAGGAATTTTATCGGTTCATTCATAAGCAGCGGCTTTCTGTGTATCGATAAAAAAGAAGCTGTACAAAAAATGGAATATATCTGCAATAATCCGGCAGACAAACAGGAACTAATAAGCCGCCTGTCATATTTCCCGTTTGCCAATCCGCACCAAATCAGGGCCCTGTCCGAACTTATGCAGGTATGCGCGGAATCCCTTACCCACGATAAAAACGATTTAAACGAGACGCTTAAGCGCAGGGGTGAGCAGCAGAAGGAACTGACAATAATTGTGGACAACCTAAAGGATAAATTCAACAACTGCAGTGCAAAACAAAATCCCGGGAAAACTGAAGAGAACCGGGAGTTTCCGGAATATCCGCTGGAAAAGGAAAAAGAATTTTTAAACGCGGTGCGATCCGGCGATATAAGAAAAGGTTCCAAACTGCTTAATGAACTATTGGGAATAATTATTTTTATAAGCGCCGAACAGTTTGAAAATATCCGCTTCAGGATCCTGGAACTGGCCATACTCCTTTCCAGAACAGACAATCTTAACAGCAGTTTTCCCTATGCCTATTCCAATACAGCCCATCAATTTTTAAAGTCAATTGAAAAAGCCGTTGATCCGCAGGAGCTCATTGACGCCATCCACCTAATGACCCAGTATATGGCCGGCGAAGCGTTTTCTTTCCAGGGAATCCGCCATGTCTCTGTCTTAAAAAAAGCAGACAGGTTTATTCACTCCAATTTTACCAGAAAAATCAGCCTTAATGAAATCGCTGCAGCTTCCGGTCTTTCCGCTCCGTATTTTAGTACGATTTTTAAGGAAGAGATGGGCGAAAATGTTTCAAGTTACCTCAACCGCCTAAGGGTAGAAAAATCCTGCGGCATGCTTGCGGAAACACACCAGTCTCTAAGCGAGATAGCCTATGCCTGCGGATTCAAGGATCAAAGCTGGTTTTCCAAAATATTCCGCAGCTACATCGGCATGAACCCGGCCAAGTACAGACAGAGCAGGAAGATGAATCAAGCGGATACAGACAGCAGAATGTCCGGGGATTATAAATCATTGATTAATAACCATTAGGCTGGTTTAATAACCCGGCTGGTTCGATAACCAGGTGGGTTCATTCTGAAAAATTTTTGTGTAAGCCATAAAAAAAGCCGTCCACACGGACGGCTTTTTTTAATTCGGAAAAGATTTTATTTCCCGTCAACTTCCATCTCGGCCAGGATTGAGAGCTCGGTTTCCTTGTCGAAATACCTTGCTTTTTCCAGCCTGGGTGTAAAGTTGGCAATATCGCCCACTTTGAATTCGTACTGGGGTTCGGTCCTGGCGACAAGCGCGTGAGACGGAGTGGACAGCCAGAGGTGAATATCGGCGCCCAGCGGTTCAATGACTGTTACCTTCATTGGCATGTTGTTTTCCGCAGCCGGTTTTTCGGTGTAATGCAGGTCCTCGGGCCGGATACCAAAGGTCAGTTCCTTGCCGATGAATTTCTTGATAAAGGGGAGATGATCGGCGTGCGGTTTTATCTTGAAGCTGCCTTCGTCCATAATCACATTCCCGCCTTCTTCAATTACTTTTACGTTCATAAAGTTCATGGGCGGGGATCCGATGAAGCCGGCAACAAACTTGTTAACAGGATGATTGTAGAGGAAGAGCGGGGAACCAATCTGCTGGATCTTGCCGTCCTTCATTACAACGATCTTGTTGGCCATGGTCATGGCTTCTACCTGGTCATGGGTTACGTAAATTATGGTCGCGTTAAGCCTTATGTGCAGGTCGGACAATTCGGCGCGCATCTGTACACGGAGCTTGGCGTCCAGGTTGGAAAGGGGCTCATCAAAGAGGAATACCTTTGGGTTACGGACAATGGCGCGCCCTACCGCGACACGCTGCCTCTGGCCGCCTGACAGCGCCTTGGGTTTGCGGTCAAGGAATTTCTCAATATCAAGGATGCGGGCTGCTTCGTGAACACGGCGATCAATCTCTGATTTTTCTACTTTTTTAATTCTGAGGCCGAACGCCATGTTTTCGTAAACAGTCATATGGGGATAAAGGGCGTAATTCTGGAAAACCATGGCAATGTTCCTGTCCTTGGGCGGAACATCGTTCATAAGTTCACCGTCGATATACAATTCGCCTTCTGTTATGTCTTCAAGACCGGCAACCATTCTGAGGGTGGTGGATTTACCGCAGCCGGAAGGACCGACCAATACGACAAATTCCTTGTCTTCTACTACGATGTTGGCATTATCCACGGCTCGGACATTGCCCTCATATACTTTACTCATTCCTTTAAGTTCAACTTTTGCCATATCATGGCCTCCCTTGAGGGTTAATTTATATATTTAGTTTAAGGCTTTTAGGTCAAAATGTCAAGGAAAAAAACTGTGATTTTATGATAATTTTCCAAAATATAAATTCACTAATATAACTAAAAAACATAAAATCTCTAAAATATAAAGCTGAATTCGATCCCTTGAACCGGGGATAACGCTATGATACAGTTGATTCCTTAGGAAAAAATTTTAGGAAAAAACCTTGTTTTTAAAACACCTTGACATATTTGGTTTCAAATCTTTTGCGGACAAAACCCGTGTTGAGTTTGCCGACGGGATTACCGCCCTTCTGGGCCCAAACGGCTGCGGAAAATCCAATGTGGTTGACGCGGTCAAATGGGTGCTGGGAGAACAGGCTTCAAGGGCACTGCGCGCGGAGAACATGGAAGACGTTATTTTTAACGGAACCGAAGCGCGCAAGCCCCTTGGCGTCGCGGAAGTCACCCTGACCCTGGCCAATGACGCCGGGCTTTTACCTCTGGATGTGCCGGAAATCGAAATCAAACGCAGGCTCTACCGTTCCGGCGAAAGTGAGTACTTTATTAACACCGCTCCGGTGCGGCTCAAGGAAGTGCGCGAACTTTTTTGGGATACCGGCGTAGGCAAAGCCGCCTATTCTGTTATGGAGCAGGGTAAAATCGACCAGATTTTATCTTCCAAGCCCGATGACAGGCGTTATCTGTTTGAAGAAGCCGCGGGAATTACCCGTTATAAAGTCAGGGGAGCGGAAGCGGAACGCAAGCTCTTAAAAACCGAAGAAAACATGCGCCAGGTTGACGGAATTTTGGGTGAAGTCAAACGCACCCACGACAGTTTAAAAGTTCAGTCAGAAAAAACCTTAAAATACCGCGCGCTCAGGGATGAAATTTTTCAGTATGAACTCGACATTCAGCTTTTAAGGTTAAAATCGTTCAGATATGAATTAAGCGAAAAAAACGAAGCCTTTAGAAAAAAGACGGCGGACCGGGATAATCTTAACGCCGAAATGCAGAAACTTAACAAGACCCTCGAAGAAAACATGGATATGGTAAACGCCCTGGAATCCCGTCTTGCGGATTACCAAAAAAATATCTACGGACTGGCAGTGGAAAAAAACGCCCGAGAAAAAGAAGTGCGGCTCCTTAATGAACAGCGCAGCGACGCCAAAGCCAAAATTTCCCAAAACGAAGGCAGGGAAAAACAGGCCGAGGTTAAAATCGAAGAATTAAAATCGGACGCGCAGGAACAGGATGAAGTAGTCTTTGATTTGAGAAAAAAAGTAAGCGGCATTGAAGAAAATATTAAATCATTTGAAGAAAATATACGCATAGCTTCATCCAGGATAGAAGAAAATGAAAAGGCAGCCCGCAGGGCAGAAGAGGAAATCCGCCGCCTGGACAGGGAAAGGGAAAATTTTGAAAAAGACCTGGAAGCCATTACAGACGATATAGTCGCGGCTCTGGACGCCGGTTTAAAGGAAGCAGGGTATTCGGCTGCGGAGAGACGGAATTCAGAAGCTTCTCTTGGCGAGACATTCGAGCGCCTGCAGAATCTTTTGTCCGCCAGGGAAACCCTGGCCCGCGATCTCTGCGCGTCCGCTGACAGGGCCGAAGAAACAGGGACAGCGCCCCAGGCAAAAGATTTAAAACGCATGGCAGAGAACCTTGCCGCCGCGTTCTCGGAAGCAGCCGGATTAACAGGCAAGGCTGTTGAAATTTTTGAAAATTACTGCAAAAGCACCCCGTCTTTTTTGGACGACTTTTTGGCCCCGGAAGGGATAATCACAAAAAAAAGAGCCCTGGACGTGAACATACGCGGCTGCCGCGATGGTGTCACGGAGAAGAGGGAACAGATTGCCGGTCTGCGCAGAAGCAACGATGAACTTGGCGTTAAAATCGGCGAATACCGGGCGACACTTGAAGAACTGCGGCTTAACCGCATGAAGATGGCGACCCAGGCCCAGGCCGCTGAAGAACAGGCCCGGCTTATAAGGCGGGAGCTTTCCGGCCAGGAAGGCCTGTTAAAAACAATAAGGGACGAACTTTTTGTGGATCGCAGGCGTTCGGAAGAAATTAACGAACGTATAGACGATGCTGAACAGGAAATCGCGGAAATCGAAAAAAAGGGAAAGGCGCTTGCTTCCGATCTGGATAGGCTGGAAAAAGACATAACGGCCAAAAACGGGGATGTAGCGGGCAAACAGGAAACCATCAAAAAACGAATGACTGAGCTTGCAAAGGTTCAGGAATCTCTGGAAAAAATAAACCTGGAAACAGTCCAGACGGAAATGGAAATTAAAAATATCCAGGACAACTTCAGGGAAACCCATTCCAGGGATTTAATGGAATTTGAAGAAAGAATTTTTACCATTACAGCGGGGACGCCGGAGTTAAGGGAAAAGCTGGCCGCGGTAAGGCAATCCCTGAAGGACCTGGGTTCTTCCATAAACCTTGCCGCTCCGGAAGAATTCGCGGAGGCCAAAGAAAGGTTTACTTTTTTATCCAGCCAGCTCGCAGACCTTACAAAAGCCAGGGGCGACCTCGAAAACCTCACAGCCGAAATACGGGCCGAATCTTCAACCCTGTTTATGGAAACCTATAATAAAATCAGAAAAAATTTCCATAATATGTTCCGCAGGCTTTTTGGCGGAGGCCAGGGCCAGTTAAGACTGTCCGATCCAAACCACGTACTGGAATCCGGCATTGAAATATATGCGCAGCCTCCGGGAAAAAAACTGGAAAATATCAATCTGCTATCGGGCGGCGAGCGTTCAATGACAGCGGTAGCATTGCTCTTTGCGACCTACATGGTCAAACCGTCTCCCTTCTGCCTTTTGGACGAAATTGACGCGGCTCTTGACGAACAAAACGTAAACCGTTTTGTCCAGGTTCTGCAGGAGTTTGGTAACTCAAGCCAGTTCATCGTAATAACACATAACAAAAAAACCGTTACGGGTGCGCACACGCTGCTTGGAATTACCATGGAAGAATCCGGAGTAAGCAAAGTCATTTCGATCCGGCTTGAAAATACGGGCGGGACCGTAACCGCCGCGTCCAAACCGGCCCAAGACAGCGATCAAAAGGATCTTTGGGAACAGGAAGAAGAAGTCGGCGCCGAAGAGGGCCGCCAGCTTCCGCCCGGGGTAAATGACCCAGCCGGAGTCAGCGAAGAAGAACTGCATCCCATCCGTAAAACCGGGAAGCGGATGCCGCTCTAACAATCGAACGTTGCTGTAATAAAAAGATGCCGCTTTAACAAACGGAGCTACATTGCGCTCAAATACCGGCAGTACAGCCACCAAAAGGCGCTGGACAACCGGTTAAATGCGGTGATTATTCCGCCGGCCGCTGGCTCGGATTCAAAAGCCTTAACAGCCAGTATTTCTGTTTCCCTTGCCCTGGCCCTAAGGTAATTGAGACGAAGAGCCAGCGGCCCGGATTTAATATCCGGCACAGGCAGGCCTGAAATTCCAAAAACTTCTTTTATGTTATGGCTCTGCTTATGAATTTCTTCGCAGGATAAACCAAAAAGATTGATTGGCGTCAGCGATTCACCTGTTACTTCGGCCTTCATTATGGAGCGCAGCAATACGAGTACATCGCCCAAAGCGTCCGCGTACCAGACTTGCCCGCAGGTTTGCGCAAGAAGGCTGGCTTCAAGAACTTCCGCCTCCAGGGTGTCAATTGCCCCGCGCAGTATTATCCTGTCATTGGTTTTTGGAACCAGCCGGCTGCCGGCCAGGCTTGTCATGTGCTCAGGCTTTATGGAGGCTTTATTCATTTAAATTCAATCCATTAAATTAAATCTAAGTTTAATTAGGCAGCTTGTTGCCCATGCAGGTTCCCACTGAAACAGCGGTATCAAGCATGTAATGATCCATAGGAACAGATCGGATTTTCCCTGCAGGTACGCTAAGATCAACGGAGCTGATGTTGTTTCCGCCCGACACTACCATACGGCCGTAATCACCGCGCGCGAGCAGATCGGCCGCTGCGGTCCCAAGGCTGGTCGCGAGCACCCTGTCGGTCGCGCTGGGAATGCCGCCGCGCTGGACATAACCAAGTACGGTTGCCCGTGTTTCCATACCGGTTCCCTCTTCGATTTCTTTGGCAATACGGTACGCAATGGAAGGGGTATTGTGTTCCGCGCGGTACTTCCTTCTTTCTTTCTTGTCCATTTTTTCTTCATTAATGGAATAGGCGCCTTCCGCGACAACTACTATTGAAAATGATTTGCCTTCGCTTACACGGTCTTCCAGATGGCGGCCGATGATATTCATATCATAAGGTATCTCCGGAATAAGAATAACATCCCCTCCGCCGGCAATACCGGAATAGAGCGCGAGCCATCCGGCCTTGTGGCCCATAATCTCGATCACCATTACACGGCTGTGGCTCTGCGCGGTAGAATGCAGCCGGTCAATGGCTTCTGTCGCGATAGCAAGTGCGGAATTGAAACCAAAAGTCAGATCGGTTCCATAAATGTCATTGTCAATAGTTTTGGGCAGCCCGACAACATTAAGGCCTTCGCGGGCAAGCAGGTAACCGGTTGTATTGGTCCCGTTGCCCCCCAGGATTACCAGACAGTCAAGGCCCAGTTTTTGGTAGTTCTCCTTAATGGCGGCTACCTTGTCCAGTTCGATTTCACTGTCCCTTTCTCCCTCTGTGCGCTTAAAAGGTTTTTCCCGGCTTGCCCCCAGTATGGTTCCTGCCCTGGTAAGTATGCCGGAAAAATCTTCCGGGTTAAGCGGCCTGGCGTCGCCGTCAATAAGGCCGCGGTAGCCATTTGCGATACCAATGGCCTTCATGCCGTAGCGGTCATGGGCCGCCCTGCAGACGCCCCGGATAGCAGCATTGAGACCCGGGCAGTCGCCTCCGGAAGTCAGGATCCCAAATGTCTTTGTAACGCTTGGTCTGTGAATTTCCATCATTCATCCCCTTTAGGCAGCAGCGATAAATCCACGTGGCAGTAACCGCCTGGATTTTTTTCCAGATAATCCTGATGATATTCCTCGGCCGGGTAAAAACAAGTCAGCGGCAAAACTTCAACCGCTATTGGCCTCCCGAATTTTTTTTGTTCTTTTGCAATGAATGTTTCTGCTGTGGTTTTATCGCTTTCAGCAGAATAATAAATTCCGGTGCGATACTGGGTTCCGGTATCGCCGCCCTGGCGGTTGACCGATGTTGGGTTGATGGTCTTGAAATACTCAGAAAGAAGCTTTTCCAAAGGCAGGATATCCGGGTCATATTCCGTCCGGACAGCTTCCGCGTGACCTGTTTTGCCGGTACAGACCATTTTGTAATCGGGATTTGGGGTATTGCCGTTGGCGTACCCGCAGGATGTTCTCAAAACGCCTTTAAGTCTTCTTATATAAGCCTGAGTTCCCCAGAAACAGCCGCCGGCCAGAACTATGCTTGATGGTTTATTTTCTATGATGTCATTCATTGGAATAATTTACTTTAAAAACAGTATAAGTTAAAGGATTCCGGCCCGTATTTTATAAAAATTTTATAAATTGTTTGGATTTTTGTTTTATAGAGATATATTGTCTACAGGAGGCTTCCAAATGCATTGTTCCCTGCCGCTTGCGGTAACAGACCGGAGAACGGGATATCCAAAATGTCCACTTTGAAAAAAAAACTCATAATAATATTTATCTCCGCAGCGGCAATTATTTTTCTTTCGCAGTATCCGGTAAAGTATAATTTAAACCGCCATGTAAGCTTCAGAACAAACGGAACAGTTTTCCAGATAAACAAAAACGGCCAATGGCAGGATTTTTTAATTAAAGGCATAAACATGGGCGCCGCAAAACCCGGATTTTTTCCGGGCGAGCTGGGTATAGAAAAAGATGAATACCTGCGCTGGTTCAAAGAAATAGCCGCGATGAATGCCAACGCGATAAGGGTTTATACGATTCTGAGCCCCGCTTTTTATGAAGCCTTCTACGAATATAATATGTTCGCCGCGAAACCGCTTTATTTATTCCACGGCGTATGGAACAACGAGGAAGCCATAAGCCTCAGACAGAACGCCTACCACCCGGATATTAACGATGAATTCAAAAGCGATATAGAGGATCTTGTCGATTTACTGCACGGCAATAAGACGATCGAGCCAAGATTCGGCCGCGCGTCCGGGAAGTACATTTGGGATGTATCTCCCTATGTAGCAGGATACATTCTGGGTATAGAAGAAGACGCCGGTTTTGTCATTAACACCAATACTTTAAATGCGGCGGTAAAAAATTTTGAAGGACAATATTTATATACAGCAGACGCGTCTCCCTACGAGTGCTGGCTCGCGGCGATTGGGGATTACGCGATCGGGTACGAAAGTTCCCGGTATAAAACACAAAAACCAATAAGCTGGACCAACTGGATTACCACCGATCCCCTCCAGCATCCATCGGACCCAAACCGTGTAGTTGAAGACGCTGTGAGCGTTGATATCGAACACATAAAGACCAAAGACAGCTTTAAACCGGGACTTTTCGCTTCATACCATATTTATCCGTATTATCCGGAATTTATGAGTTATGATCCGGTATACACAAAGTTTATCGATAGCAGGGGAAAGCCAAATCCCTATGAGGCCTACCTTATGGACCTTAAGGCCTGGCATTCTGTACCTGTACTTGTTGCGGAGTTCGGTATACCGGCGTCCCGGGGCCTTACCCATGAAAATATTATTACAGGCTACAACCAGGGTTTTGTAACCGAAGAAACCGCGGGCAGATATCTGGCTGATATGTACGACAGTATAGTTGAATCCGGCTGCGCCGGCGGACTCATATTCACCTGGCAGGACGAGTGGTCAAAACGAAGCTGGAATACCATGGACTACGATCTGCCGGAACGCCGGGCGTACTGGTCCAATGCCCAGTCCTCCGAGCAAAACTACGGAATTCTGGGCTTCGATCCCGGCGAAAAAAAATCCGTTTGTTACGCCGACGGCAACGCGGCGGAATGGTCCCATGTAAAACCGCTTATGCAGGCCGGCGGCATGAGGCTCTCGGTTAACAGCGACGAGAAATACGTTTACTTCCTTTTGCATGACGAAGCCTCCGGTATTTTAAAAAACAAATACGCTATCGCTGCCGGCGCCCTTAAGGATCAGGGGAATTTAAGCTTTGACAGGGAAGGGTTAAAATTCAGGAACCCGGCAAGCCAATGTATTATTATTGACGGCAGTCAAAATTCCGCGGTTTATGTTGACGCTTATTACGACGTTTTTTACCGCCAGTACAGCCTGCTTGATTTCCTTGATTTAATTCCCAGAAACCCATCGTTTGAAAAAAAGAACTCCGGTATTTTTAATCCAATAAATCTGGTACTCCGGCGCGGCTTACGGTTCCCGCTGACCGGACTTTACCTGCAGCCGTCATTCTATGAAACCGGCAGACTGCTTTACGGAAACGCAAACCCGCAGTCGCCGGATTACAATTCCCTGGCCGATTTTTGTGTCAGCGATAATGGTTCCGATCTGGAAATGCGGATTCCCTGGCAGCTTTTTAACATCGCCGATCCTTCGTCAAAAAAGGCGATTGGCGATTTATATGCCCATCAGGAATTTAACATTAATCCGGTGCAAATCGATGGTATAAACTTTGAACTGTACAAGATCAGCGGCGGATCGGTTATTGACGGCGGTTCAGCTTTTTATTCATGGAAACCATGGGACAAGGTTACTGTCCATGAGAGGTTAAAAGATTCATACGCTGTAGTTCAGAAAAAATTCGGTGAGTACTAGCAGGCCGGCAAATGAAATTTGAAGTTTTACTGATTGTTCTGGCAGTATTAATCATTGTATGCCTGCTATTGTTCAGTTCAGTAGTTGTAATAAATCTAACTCAAACCTACAGGGGGAAAAAAAGGAGCCAGTACACAGAAAAAATAAAACCGGGCTTTAATAAATTTTTTAAACTGGACGGAGCGGATTTTGAAAAAGAACAATCCGGTATTCTGGAAAACCTGGCGGAGATCACAAAAGAAAAACTGGCACAAAAAACCCTGGAAGATTTGCTTCTTGACATTCTGGAGGAAGCGGACAGCAAAACCAGAACGAGGGCGCTGATGCTCGCGGATTATTTCAGGTTCCCGCAAAAATGTCTTTCCCAAATATCGGACCGGCTAAGGAGCAACGCGGTAGTCGGCTGCCGCAAGGCCGGTTTATATAAAAACACAAACGCCATACCGCTTATACTAAAGACTCTTGATATTCTGTCCAGCGACACCCAATACGAAGCTCTTATGGCCCTGTCGCGTATCGGTGATGTCAGTGCGTTGACACAAGCCTTTGACAAAATACACCGGCTTATCTTTGTAAATGAAAGGGCCATTAACGAGATTATCAACACTTTCTCCGGCAGCGGACGCGAACTGTACAGGAAGATGATTCATCATGATTCGGATTACCTGGTGCGGCTGTTTCTCAAATCCGCGGACGGCGAGATTGCCAATATGCTCATTGACGACATTGTTCTGATAGCAAAATACGGAAACAAGGAGACCCGTCTTGCAGGTATAATCGCGATAGGGAGATCCGGCAGCAGGAAGCAGATCCCCATATTGATAAACGCGATGAACGACAATGAATGGGAAGTCCGGGCAATGGCGGCCAAAACCCTTGGCGTCCTGACCAGCCGCAACGCTGTTAAAGCGCTTGCAAAGGCAGCACGGGACAGGGAATGGTGGGTCCGCCAGAACGCAGTAACCTCGATTCTGGCATATCCTGACTGTTATGAAATTCTTGCTTCAATAATCAGTACAGGAGACCGGTACGCATATGACAGTATGCAGTATACCATCGAACAGACAAACGAAACCGGGCTGCTTAAAAAAATCAGGGAACTCTGGCGGGCCCTGCCGCCTGCTCCTGTTGCCGGCCCTGATATGCAGAAGGCTGCGGCGCCGTTCAAAAAAAGTTTTCCAAAAGCAGTAATGGCCTAAAAAAGCAGTTTTGTGTTAATGTTACAGTGTGATTCTTTATTTATTATATAAAATAGTTATTTATTTTAATATTTTTATCGTTATTTACGTGGCTTTTATAAGTGTTGTTAATGTAATACAGATGCTGATAGCAATGGTTTTTTCGGTTTCCTACATAAAAAAAGCGAGATTTTCGGACATTAAACAGTACAGGGAATCGTATAACATGATTCCGATATCAATTCTTGTCCCAGCGTGGAACGAAGAAAACATCATTATCCAGACCATAAAATCGCTGCTGGCCCTGGACTATCTGACTTATGAGATAATAATCATCAACGACGGCTCAACGGACGATACATTAAAAAAAGTTAAAAGAGCATTTAAATTAAGAAAAATCACGTTCCCGATCAGGGTAAAAATCAAAACAAATCAGGTAAAAGGGATTTATTATAACCCGGATTATCCCAATCTTGTGCTTGTAGACAAGGAGAACGGCGGCAAGGCTGACGCCCTTAACGCGGGAATCAACGTTTCGCGCTACCCGTATTTTGTTTCCCTGGACGCGGATTCATTGCTTGATTCCGAAGCTTTGCTGCGCATTGCCCTTGCGTTTATGGAGTACAAATATACAATCGCGGTGGGCGGAATAATCAGGGTGGCGAACGGCAGCGAGGTAAAAAACGGCAAGGTAATTAAACTGGGCCTGCCGGAGAGCAGGCTCGCGGTTTTCCAGATTGTCGAATATCTGCGGGCCTTTCTTGTCGGGCGGACCGGCTGGAGCATCATGAATACAGTGTTAATAATCTCCGGGGCATTCGGCGCGTTTTTGAAAAGCGCTGTTATCGACGCGGGCGGCTATACTATAAATACGATCGGCGAAGATATGGACATTGTAATGAAGCTGCACAAAATGATGCGCCAAAAAAAATACAAGTACAGGATAACGTTTCTGCCAGATCCTATATGCTGGACCCAGGTGCCGGTAAAAATAAAAGACCTCTATGGCCAGCGCCGCCGCTGGCAGGTTGGGCTTATGGACGCCATGAAACGGCATAATGAAATGATGCTCAACCCAAGGTACGGCGTTACCGGTTTGCTTGCAATGCCGTATTTTTTTCTTTTTGAGCTTATAGCTCCGATCGTAGAGGCGCTGGGACTGGTGTTCGTCCCGTTAAGTTATTTTTTGGGGATACTTTCATTTAAATTTTTTATCACATTCTTTATTGCGGCAACAGTATTCGGAGTAATACTGTCGGTGGGCGCGCTGATCATCGAAGAATTTACATTTAACAAATACGTAAAACTAAGGGAGTTTTTTAGGCTGTGTCTTTACGGTATACTGGAAAATTTTTCATACCGCCAGATGACTGTAGTTTTCCGCCTTATCGCAATTTTAAGATTTAAAAAATACAGACATGCATGGGGTAAAATAAAACGTCAGGATTTTAATAAAGAGTATGAAGCAAAACAGCAGCACGAACCGCAGGTTTCCAATGACTCCCATGAATAAAAAATTTTTGTTTTTTACCATATCCCTGTTTACCGTATCCCTGTTAACCATATCTGTTTCTTTTGCCTCACCGGCGTATGTACGCCCGGAAAAAATCATCATGGTCTGGGATTACATAAGCGGCAGGAACGACAACCAAAAACCGGATCAGAGAATACACACGGACGGACTTGATGTAGTTTCGCCCACATGGTTTTCGTTAAAAAACCGGGCCGGTGATATCACAAGCATGGCAGACAGCGGCTATGTCCTGTGGGCACACGGCAGCGGCATAAAAGTTTGGGCTGTTTTCGAAAACAGGTCCGACACCGCCATGACACAATCGGCGCTGTCCGGCAGCGCGAGGCAAAAAAAAATTACCGCGCAAATTGTCAGCTACGCGCGGCAATACAGACTGGACGGAATAAATATTGACTTTGAATCCATAAACAGGGAAACCGGAAAAAATTTTGAAAGCTTTATTGCCGGGCTCTACGCACAACTTAAGCCGCTGAATATTACGCTGAGTATTGATTTACCGCTGTCACTGGACCTGAAAAACGAGGTATACGATATAAACCAGATTGCCAAAAACTGCGATTATATAGTCATGATGGCCTATGATCAGCATTACCTTGATTCCGGACATGCCGGTCCTGTCGCCGAAATCGGCTGGGTTAAACAGGGAATAGAAGAAATCCTTAAATACGTAAACCCGGATAAGGTAATTTTGGGAATTCCTTTTTATACCAGAATATGGACTGAAAGCATGGAAGGCGCCAATTACAGTCTGACTTCCGCGATGGAAGGAATGGAGGCAACCCGGGAGCTGTTCCGGCAGAACACCGGGATCCGGGAACGCAGCGCGGAAACCGGCCAGGTTTACGCGGAATATAAAAGCGGCCAAAAACGGATCATGGCATGGCTTGAAGACGAACACTCGTTATCATTAAAGCTGGACGCCGTAAACGATTACGAACTCGCGGGTATGAGCGCATGGCGGGCCGGCTGGGAATGGCAGGGGATCTGGGATTTGATTAACGCGTATTTTGAATAGTTTAGAATCGGACATATTTATTCCAATATGTTTATTCCAACATGTTTACTCAAACATTGTTTATAATCAGCTGTTTTGATATAATCTCTGTTAAATGTTTTTGGATACCAGACAAAATATTTACGGTAAAAATTACCGGACATTAAGATTTTTTATTACTGCCTGTATTGCTGCGTTAATATTTTTTAATCCGGTTTTTACATTTTCCCAGACCGGCCAATCCCGCGCCGCGGCCTGGTCCCTAATTACGGGTACATCCGGCGGACTGACCGGTGTGGACAGATCCGGCAGGGCACAGAACCTTTGGTCCGGCGGCGCGGTAAAAAAAATATTAAGCGTAAAAACCAAAGACGGTCTGCGGTGGTTTATTTTATCCGACGAAGGAATTATGGCATCGGACGATTTGTATAACTGGGAACACCGAGATCAAGGGCTCCCAAAAAGGGCCATAAAATATTACGAAGACGGAACAACGTTTTTTAGTTCGGTTTTTCAGGATATCAAGGATCTGGAAGCCGATCCGCAAAATCCGGAAAACATGGTCTGTGCAATAAAAGACTCCGTTTACCTGACAAGGGACGGCGGACAATCGTGGGAAAGCCTGGGAATGCCCAATTACCGGAGCAACGGCATCAAGGCAGTCGCGGTTACGACACTGGACAATGAGCTTACTGTTTTTTGTTCGCACAATATTTACGGAATCTATATTTATAAACCCGGAAAATCCGGAGCCAAATGGGAAGAACTCGACGCCGGACTGGAAAACCTGGAAACCACGGGCAATCCCGACGAAATATCCGATATCGCGGTCTGGCTCCCGCAGGACAACAGCGGGCCGGTGATTCTGGTTTCACAAACCTTCAGGCAGCGGATTTACAGACTTAACATAAGCGCCAGGAAGTTCGAATTAATCTGGTCAGGGGAACCAGGTTTTGGCACAGTTGATTCTTTGCTGCCGGTAAAAGATTCGCTGTTTTTTATTGAGAACGGCGAAGTTATGGAGCTGGCATTGCCTGCTGCCGGAACATCAGCCGCGGGAGCATCCGCAGCCGCTGGAACATCTACGGCTGCCGGAACATCTGCGGCCAAAAAACGCAGCGACATTACAAGTTTTATTAAAAATGATGCCGTAAAACTAAAATTAAATCCGCTTTGCGCGGCGATTCCCGGCTCCGACTTTGATACCGGCTACGGCAGCTTAAGCGAACTTTGGCTGATTCAGGATAAACAGGAAACAAAAAACAACGCCTCCAATCGGGAAGGCCTTTACCTTCCGGTCAACCATGCCCTGGACCCCTACTCGCTTGCCCCATACATGGAAACCATTAAAAAACAAAACCTTAACATGGTGGTCATTGACATGAAGGACGACTACGGCCGCCTGAGGTTCACACCGGAAGACCAGACCTATACAAAATGGGGCCGGGTATTCAGGCCGGTAGACCTGGAATCTTTTTTAAAAACAATGAAGGATGCAGGCGTTTATACGGTAGCCAGAATTGTTGTCTTTAAAGACCCGGAAGCGGCTGTAAAGGAAAACGGGAAATACGCCGTTTGGGACAGTGTTAATAAAAAGCCATGGGAAGGTTATTATGATACCAGACAGAAAAAGGACACACCCAAAGACAGTTCGGTAACAAACAAAACCGAAATACTTCCGGACAAGGATCCTGACTGGGAAATTCTGCGTACCTATTACGACGAAAGATGGATCGATCCGTATGCTGAAGAATACTGGGATTATATCGCCGTAATTTCCCAGGAACTTTGCCGCAGGGGCTTTGATGAAATTCAGTATGACTACATACGATTCCCGACAGACGGGATAAACCTGGGCGACGCGTCCTACCGCTGGCGCAGCACAGGCATGGATATGGACAGCGCGATTATATCGTTTTTGACCCATGTCCGCCAAAAGGTAAAATCCCCAATTTCCGTAGATATTTACGGCGCCAACGGCTGGTACCGCACCGGCGCGCGCACAGGCCAGGAAGTGGAAATGCTTGCGCCCCTGGTCGACGTAATCTGCCCCATGTATTACCCGAGCCATTTTGAACAGGATTTTCTGGCCCAGAACCCGCCTGAGGAACGGCCTTACCGTATTTACTACGAAGGTGTAAGACGGACGTACATGATTTCCCGCGGCCAGGTCGTCGTAAGACCGTGGGCCCAGGCTTTTTATCTCAACGTTTCCTATGACCGCAAGTATTACAACTCTGACTACATAGCCCGCCAAATCAAGGGAGTGCATGACGCCGGAAACGGAGGCTTTACCTACTGGAACAACAGCGGCCGTTATGATGATATACCGCCGCCTGCAAATTAAAAGTTTAGAATAGGGAATGGGGAATGGGGAGTAGGGAGTAGGGAATGGGGAGTAGGGAGTGGTAAGTAGTAAGTAGTAAGTGGGGAGTGGGGACAAACTACGCAAAACCTGGTGGAATTTTTTATTTTCACTAACAACTCTTCATTTTTCTCACTTCTCACTTCTCACTTTTCACTGTTCACTTTTAACTGTTCACTTTTAACTGTTCACTTTTAACTGTTCACTTTTAACTGTTCACTCTTAACTTCCAACTATTAACTTTCTTAATTTTTGTATATACTTAATCCATGACAGCCGATGAATTGCGTACCAAATACATTAATTTTTTTATTTCAAAGGGCCATGCCCAAATCCAGGGCAAGTCTCTGATCCCGGACAATGATCCCACAGTTCTTTTTACAACAGCGGGCATGCATCCGCTGGTTCCTTATTTAATGGGAGAACCTCACCCGGCAGGCCAGCGCCTGGTTGATTACCAGAAATGCATCCGCACCGATGACATTGAAGAAGTGGGCGACTGGAGCCATCTTACATTTTTTGAAATGCTGGGGAACTGGTCTCTGGGCGATTACTTTAAAAATGAGTCCATAAAGATGAGTTTTGAATTTTTGACTTCCGCGCAATGGCTGGCTATTCCGGTCGAAAAATTGGGCATTACAGTCTTTGACGGCGAAGATGGCGTTCCGCGAGATGACGAATCAGCCTCTGTCTGGAAGAGCCTTGGGATTCCGCAGAACCGTATCGCCTACCTGCCGCGTAAAGACAACTGGTGGGGGCCTGCCGGTACAACCGGCCCCTGCGGCCCGGATACCGAAATTTTTTACTATGTCGGAGACAAACCCTGCGGCCCTGATTGCAAGCCCGGCTGTTCATGCGGCAAGTGGCTTGAAATCTGGAACAACGTATTTATGCAGTATAACAAAAAAGCCGACGGAACCTATGAACCCCTGGCCCGTAAATGCGTTGATACCGGCATGGGCATAGAGCGCACAATTGTTACACTGAACAATAAAAAATCCGTATACGATACCGAAATTTTTTCTGCGTTAATAAAGGAAGTTGAAAAAATTACCGGTGTTGCCTACGATTGTTCGGACGCGGCGCCGGGGCAGAGCAATCAGGCGGAAAATGATAAATCAATCCGGATAATCTGCGATCACCTAAGGTCGTCGGTATTTATCCTGGGAGATCACAAGGGACCCAGCCCCTCCAATGTCGGCGCCGGTTATATTTTGCGCCGCCTTATCCGGCGAGCGGTACGCCACGGCCGCAAACTCGGTGTCGAAGGTGTTTTCCTTTCTCCGCTCGCGGAAACCATTATTGAACAGATGAAGGGCCCGTACCCCGAACTTTTTGAGAACAGGGCCCGTATCACCGAGGAACTGTGCAGGGAAGAGAATAAATTCCTTGAGACCCTCCAGAAGGGTGAGCATGAATTTGAAAAACTCCTTCCCAATCTCCTCAAAGATCCAAGAAAAATCATGTCGGGGCGGCTGGCCTTTAAGCTTTACGATACCTACGGTTTCCCGATTGAACTTACAGAAGAACTGGCGGCCGAGAACGGCATGAAGGTTAACAGACAGGAATTTGACGAGGCGTATAAAAAACACCAGGAACTTTCGCGGGCGGGCAGCGAGCAGATATTCAAGGGCGGCCTTGGGGATCAGGGTGAAATCGCCACCTGCTACCATACCGCTACCCACCTGCTGCACCAGGCTTTGCGTACGGTTTTGGGGAACCACGTCGAACAGAAAGGCTCTAACATCACTGCGGAACGCATGCGTTTTGATTTTTCGCACAACGCGCCAATGACCGCCGAAGAACTGCAAAAAGTCCAGACCATTGTAAACGAGCAAATCAAAAAAGATCTGCCTGTCAGAATGGAAATAATGGGCCTTGAAACGGCAAAAGCAGCCGGAGCCATAGCATTGTTCGGTGAAAAATACGAATCGCAGGTCAAAGTATATACGATTGGTAATTCCGCATCCGATTATTTTTCCAAAGAAGTATGCGGAGGCCCCCATGCCGAACATACAGGTAAACTGGGGAAATTTACGATTCAGAAGGAACAATCTTCTTCCGCAGGGGTAAGGCGCATAAGGGCGGTGCTGGAGCAGTGAACTTTTAAAATCATTGTAAACGCAAAATCATTGTAAACGCTTGGTTTTTATTGTTTTTTATGCTATATTTAAACCAGAGTCATTTGACTAAAGTCAATAGACAAAAGTTATTTGACTAAAGTCATTTGGGTGTTTTGGGGACCGTAACCCCCAGGTTACAGGAATGTTTAACAAACAATAGGAAAGAAAATGAAAAGGATAATATCTTTAATAATTTTTGGTATTTTTACAGCCGCTTTCGCCTTTTCCCAGTCGGATCTGCAGTCGGTAGCTATTGTCCGCCTTACAAAGAGCGAACCAATAACTGTCAAACAATTCCGTACCGAAGTTGACCGGACGGAAAAACAAGCCGGCAGGCCACTGACATCAGACGAGAAACGTCAGGTACTGGACCTGATGATCAACGAAAGACTGGTGTTACAGGCTGCCGACAGGGACAAGATCACGGTTGCCGATAACGAAATCAACCAGCAGATGCAGACCCTGAGAAACAATTTGGCTCAGTCACTGGGAAGGCAGGCTACTGACGCGGAGTTCAGCCAGGCAGTACAGAACGAAACAGGTATGGATTTGCCGACATTCCGCGACCAGCTGCGGAGGCAGCTTATTATCCAGAAGTATATAATGGATAAAAAGAAAGACCTGATGAACAGCATAAAAGACCCT